>JANQPS010000697.1 GCA_028285365.1 Thermoanaerobaculia bacterium
AATTTCTGGTTGTCTACGAGGTTCAGAATCTCGAGGCCTGGTGGCGGCCCGCTCTCGAGCACGGCTGCTAGATCGAGCTCACTTGCTGCGGCTCGCGCAATGCCCTCAGGGTCTCGCCGAAGTCTCTCCCGCACAAGCCTTGGCTGGCGGAGCTCGTGATCGAGTGTGTCGATCGCATGAAGCTCTCTTCCACGTACGACGTTCAAGAGAGAGAGTCCTGTCTCGGACCCGATTAGAAACCCGTCGGGCGTTATGGTGATCCACTCGCCTAGTGAGTCACTGACCGACGTGGCGAGGAGCTGCCCTGTCTCCGAGTCCCAATGGCGAAGCGTCCCGTCGTCGCCAACCGAGTACATGTGATCCGCATACGTCTCGACGTTCATGACCGTACCGGTATGGCCATCGAAGACGCGGCGATCCTCGCTCAGCGAGGCGTCCCAACGACGAAGCCGCGGAGTTTGGCCGGCCACGACGACATCGTCGGCGTGTCCTGTGTGGGCAACGCCAAGGGCCCAGGCTTCGAGCTCGACCCGGTTGACCAGAGTCATGGAGTCCAGGTCGACCAGCAGCAGCTGGAATCCCGCGACGTAGGCGCGCTTTCCATCCGGATCCAAGGCCAGGCGATGGGGATGGAACGTTCTCAGGCTCCGCTTGCGAATCAGCTTGTCGTCCCAGCTTCGCAGCTCGAGCTTGTCACTGTGGAGGATGACGAACTCGCTCCGAGTTGGGTGTGATTCCATCGCTTCCACCCGGCTTCCGTCATCCGTCCTGTGTCGGTGGAGTTGCCTCCCTGAAGTCAGGTCCCAGATCTCGACGACGCTGAAGTCTGGTTCGACGTTGTTCACCTTTCGAGCTGTGGCTACGCGACTTCCATCGCTCGAGATTGCGATTGCGTCTACCCAGTAGTCTTCTTCCCAGCTGCTCTTGTACGCCCTTGCACTGTACTCGTCGCTTGTCCACGCCTTGCTGTCCAGGTCGTACACCTCGAACGGTCTGCCGGACAGAGCTCGGTGCACGACGAGCCTCCGGCCGTCGGTGGTTGCCTGCATGTGCAGAATGCTCCCACGCGGCAGCGTGTCGAGAAGTGCACCGGATTCAGCATCCCACAAGCTGACCTGGTCCAACTGCCATCCGCCCGTTGCTATTCGGAGATCTCCCGACGAGCTCGGTGGGATTACAGCGAGAGATTCGACCGGCCGCGTGGGTGATTCGAAGGCCTGAGCGCCACCACCCGGTGTCCACACCAAGAATCCGTCTTCGCTCGCCGCCACAACGCGGTCGTCTGGCAGAGTCACGACACTATCGGGCTCTTCCCAAGGAGCTTCAGCCTCGATCTCATGTAGAACGACCTCAGTCTTTGCGTCAAGGACACGAAGTCTTTCACTGTACTGGACGACAACGCGTCGACTGTCGCTAAAGAATGAGACGTCCCCCGGAATCAGGAAGTCGTCCTCGAATTCTGGATCACGATCCACGATCGTAGAGAACGTCTTCCCGGAGTATCGCAGTAGCAGCTCGGATCCCCGCGCCACGGCGAAGCGTTTTCCGTCCGGAGCAACAGCGAGAGCGACGGCGTCCCCAACACCGTCGGGCAACGCATATCTCTTTCGTAGCTTGCCGCTCTCCGTACTCCAGACCGACACGCCAAAGCGGTTGTCCAAGGTGAATACACGGTCGTTGCGACTGGCGAACTCGACGTCGATGACGTGGACTTCCCC
The DNA here is from genome assembly GCA_028285365.1 of Thermoanaerobaculia bacterium. Classification (GTDB taxonomy): domain Bacteria; phylum Acidobacteriota; class Thermoanaerobaculia; order Multivoradales; family Multivoraceae; genus JANQPS01. The sequence continues at coordinate 1,719 of JANQPS010000697.1, forward strand.
TTCACAACAGCCGTACCCTCCGAATAGATGCACCACTTCGCCGGCATTCAGGTCGAGTAGCTGTACCTTCTGGTAGCTCGCGACAACGGCCCACCTGCCGTTCGGGGAGACCGCAAGTCCGTGCGGGGACGTGAAGTCCGAGTCGTAGCGCAAGATGGGGCGACCGGTTACGAGGTCCCACAGAGTTACGAAGTCACCGAGCTGCTGAGTCGTCAGGGCTCGCTTTCCATCCGGAAGGATCGAGACTGACGTTACCGCCTCGCTATACCCTTTTAGTGATCGGACTAGTTTGCGATTCGTCAGGTCCCACAGGTTGAGTCCGCCGGATTGATCGCCACTCAGAACCCATCGCCCATCGGCAGACACAGCGACCCGAACAACTACATTTCGGTGCCCAAGACTCGGAATCAGCTCGATAGGTAGTGCCGAGAGTCCGACCCGCTCAGACTCCGACTGAGCGCTGGCGTCTGGTGCAGAAAGCATGATGAGGAGCAGCTCGGCACAGAGGACTATCGAGGCGATGCCGGCAGCGGGACTCTGTGGGGTGAAGCGGGACTTCGCGTAGCTGCTCTGCAGGACCCGCCAGGAAGCTGGACACGCCCCATTGGCGGGCCCGTCGACTCGAGGGAATGCAAGCATCATCAGGCGTCCGACCCTCCTCAGAGAGGCTGACAAAACACAACTGAGAATCGGCGGAGTCAGGCTACTTCCGAATCTCATAGCGGACGACGCGCGAACCTGGGGGTTTCCTGGGGAAAGGGTCTGGCTCCGAAAATCCGAGCATTTCAGTCAGCGGCCGCTCGCAAGGGCCCCGGCAACCCGAACAACCTGATCGCACCGGGACACACCTCCACGTGGATCGGCAACGTCCCGAGCGGCTCGCCGTCGACGTCCAGCGGTGCGCCACCGTCGTGCAGGAAGGTTGCGGCATCATCGAGCAGCGCGGCCTCGATGCGCTTGCCCCGATGCACCTCCACCTCGGGGTAGCCGAGGTGCCTGCTCCGATAGATCGACGGAAAGCGCGACAAGAGCCGCGCCCGGCCGAGGCGACGGACGATCACGACCTCGAGCAGGCCGTCGTCGAGCGAAGCGTCGGGTGCGATCCGCATGCCGCTTCCGAAGAAGCGTCCGTTCGCGCAGACGACGAGCGAGACGTCTCCTTCGAAGACCTCCTGGCCGTCGTTGCGAATCGCCGCACGTGAGTTTCCACCGCGAACGATCGCGCGAACGGTACCAAGCGCGAACGCGAGGGTGGGGCCGAACCGCTTGCCCGCCCGGTTCACCAACGCAACGGTCAGCCCCGACAGACCGAACCCCGTCTCGTTGATGAAGTGGGTCGTGCGGGTCTCGCCCGTGTGGTCCCGATACGTGATGCGCCCGGCGTCGACGCGCGCCCGCG
>JANQPS010000750.1 GCA_028285365.1 Thermoanaerobaculia bacterium
ACATCCCCAACGGCGCCTACGAGACGTTGGACGCCGTTACGACCGCTGACGGCGGCGTCGCCATCGCCTCGGCTTCCAACGCAGCGTTCAGGAAACACGTGCTGCTCTTCGCCGACTCGGCCGGTCGCTACGTCGCCGAGGTGCGCTACGCCAACGCCTACATCCCGAGGTCGCTCGTAGCCCATCCGGATGGCCGCGTGACCGTCGCAGGTCGCAAAGGGCTCTCTGGCGTCTGGCTGGCCCAACACGACAACACCGGTCAGTTGCTCTGGAGTCGAGAGTTGGACGTCACCGACTCACAAGACGGCCAGCCCTGCGACCTCGTGGATCTCGCGCTGCGTCAAGACCCCGCGAACCCCTCGGCAGCCGATCGGTTCGTGCTCGTCGGTACGGTCGTGCGGCCGGGGGTGCTCAACAGCGCGTGCGCCATCATGCTCGACGAGACTGGCGCGCCACTCTGGGCCCATGTCTACGACTGGCAGACCGCCAACCTCCTCGGCAACGCCTACAGCCAGGCCCGAGCAGTGACGGCGACATCGGACGGTGGATTTGCGCTCGGCGGCGAGGTCCACGATGCCGAGTACGGCATCGTCAACGATCAGCAGGCCGGGCCGTACGACTACACCGATGCGCTCGCACTGAAGATCGATTCGAACGGCAGTCCGCAGTGGGCACGGCGTTTCCCGATGAGAGGCGGCTCCGACGTCCAAGATCTCGTGGAAGGCGCCGACGGGACGCTGTTTCTCGTCGGCAACAGCAGCCGGCTGTCTATCGAAGAAGCCGGTTCCTTGCTGCTCATCGCACACGGGCCCGGCGGCGGCGGAACCCAGCTCTTTCGTCAGGACCCTCAGCTTTCGGGCGAACCGTACGGAGCCGGGTTTCTGCCGGCCAACGGTCCGCTGGGAACGGGTTACGACTCCCCGTACGACACCGGCTTCGGCCTCGCTGCCGTAGGGGACGGAGTGGTCGTGGTCGGTGAGACCGGCATCCTCAGTGCGGGCCAAACCGCTGGCTGGGCGCTCAGGCTCGACAAGCAGCTGGGGGTCGAGTGGTTCACATTGCTCGACAGTGGCTCCGGCTTCGACGTGTCACTCCAGGCCACCCCGACCGCCGGGGGCGTCTACGTCGTAGGCCTCACGAACGGCATCTCGGTCACCCAGGACGACTCACCCAAACGCTCCCTCACGATCCAGAAGATCCCGTTCTCGGGCCGCACGATCCCTGTGGACTCGACGGGCATGCTCACCGGCTACGCTCCGCCGATCGTCGGCGGCCCTGGTCGAGTCGAGATCATCCAGCCCGAGTTTCCGGACCAGGTCACCGACTTGACGTTTCTCTCTCACGCGGCCACCGCCACCGACCTGGGCACTCCGACGTCGCTGCTCAGTAGTGCTCCAGATTCACTCTGTTTCACCCAACTCACCGAGACCGGGCTCAGCAGCTTCGACGATGCATGCCTCGTTGACCAGGACGGCGATCTGATCGACGACGAGCTCGACAACTGCCCGGCCGATCACAATCCGGACCAGCTCGACACCGACGCGGACGGCATCGGAGACGTGTGCGATCCCACTCCCTATTTCGACTTCGGTGATGCCCCCGATCCGGGTTATCCCACGCTGTTGGCGAACGATGGTGCACGTCACCGGATTACTGACCTCTTCCTTGGAGATCAAGTCGATGGCGAGTTGGATGGGCAGGCCTCTGAAGACGCCACCGGCGACGACGCGGACGAAGATGGCGTGACGCTGCCATCGTTGGTTCGCGGCGCCGTCCGGCACGCTGCAGTCGGTGTCACCTGCGGGAGCGGCGGCTGCGGCGTTCTCGACGGCTGGTTCGATACCAACTGTGACGGGGACTGGAGCGATCCGGGCGAACACCTGCTCCAGAGCGTCCCGATGGTGAACGGCCAACAGTCCGTTGCCATCAACCTTCCTGACTCAGCAGCGCTGGGCTCGTGCTTTGCGCGATTTCGCCTGTCGACCGGCGGGTCGGGGGTTCCGACCGGTCTTGCCGAGGACGGCGAGGTCGAAGACCTCCAGTATCTCGTGGTCGACCAGGGTGAGATCTTCAGCGACGGCTTCGAGAGCGGCGACGATGGCGCCTGGGCCACTCTCGACGGGTAGCGAGGGGACACCCTACCGACCGGTCGGTTGACGCGTTTGAGTGCGGCTGCTACTTTGGTTGTCGAACAAAACCGTTCTCTATCGGAACCTGCCGAGAGAAACGAATAGGAGTCCCGTCCATGAGAGAAGCCGTTGTCGTCGCGAGCTCGCGCACTCCCCTAGCCAAGTCCTTTCGCGGATCCTTCAACATGACTCGTCCGGACGATCTCCTCGCCCACGTCCTCAAAGACGTCCTGGCCAAGGTTCCCGAGCTCGCTCCGAACGAGGTCGAAGACATCATCGCCGGCTGCGCGACCCCTGAGCGCGCCTCGGGCAGCAACGTCGCGCGAGTCGCTGCGGTACGCGCCGGACTACCCGTCGAGATCGCCGCCACGACCGTCAACCGCTTTTGTTCCTCGGGACTGCAGTCGATCGCCATGGCCGCCAACCAGATCATCGTCAACGGTGCTGACGCTGCCATCGGCGCTGGCGTCGAGAGCATCACCTTCAACATGGGCGGCAAGGCGATGAACAACCCCTGGATCGAGGAGCACAAGCCCGAGCTCTACATGGCCATGGGAGACACCGCTGAAGTGGTCGCCAAGCGCTACGGCGTCACCCGCGAAGCCCAGGACGAGTACTCACTCCAGTGCCAACAGCGGACGGCTGCAGGTCAGCAGGCCGGTCACTTCGACGAAGAGTTGGCGCCGATGACCGTCACCTGGGGAATCATCGACAAAGAGACCAAGCAGATCGCCCGAACCGAAGAGAAGACCGTCGAGCGCGACGAGTGCAACCGGCCCGACACCACCATCCACGGACTCGCTGGACTCAAGCCCTACTTCGATCCGGACTCGGGCCAGGGTTCGGTCACTGCCGGCAACGCCTCTCAGCTGTCTGATGGCGCCTCGGCCACCCTGCTCATGTCGCGCGAGCGGGCCGAGGCTCTCGGCGTCACGCCCAAGCTCGTCTTCCGCGGCTTTGCAGTCGCCGGATGTGAGCCCGACGAGATGGGCATCGGTCCCGTCTTTGCCGTTCCCAGGCTGCTCGAGCGCAACGGCCTCACCGTCGACGACATCGATCTCTGGGAGCTCAACGAGGCATTTGCTTCTCAGGTGCTCTACTGCCGAGACCGTCTCGGCATCGACCAGGAGAAGCTCAACGTCAACGGCGGCTCGATTGCCATCGGCCACCCGTTCGGCATGACCGGCTCGCGCATGGTCGGGCATCTCGCCAATGAGATGGGGCGCCGCGGCTCCAAACACGGTGTCGTCACCATGTGCATCGGTGGCGGTCAGGGAGCGGCCGGTCTCTTCGAGAACCCCAACGCGGCCTGATCAAAGCCCCCTGTTCGACGTACCCGTTTGACGGGCAAGCGAGCGGTCCCGGCGGACCGCTCGCCTTCGCGTGACCTCCTCCTCCGAGCTCCTGGATCGCTGCCGTGGACCCGGCATCGGTCTCGGCTGCCAACGACTCTCCGAACCGGACGTCGAGCGCGCTCAGGCCTTCGACGTCATCGCCGCAGCGCTCGAAGCTGGCATACGCCTCTTCGACACGGCCGACGTCTACGCGCCTGACGATCAGTCGACCGGGCACAACGAGATCCTCGTTCGCGAGGCCATCGATCACGCCGGCTACGACCAGGAGTCCGTGGTCCTGGCCACGAAGTGCGGGCTCACGCGCTCGAGCACTCGGCGACCAGCAGGGAGATGGCAGCCAGACGGACGCGCCAAGGCTCTGAAGTCGGCTGCCGAGGCGAGCCGCCAACGCCTCGCTACCGACGCGATCGACCTCCTTCAGTGGCACGCGCCGGACCCGGCCGTCGACCCGGCTACGAGCGCTCGCGCACTCCGCGCGCTCAAGGATAGCGCCGTCGCCCTCACCCTTGGCGCGTGCAACCTCACCCGAATGCAGCTCGAGGCTGTGATCGAGCACGCTCCGATCGAGACCTTTCAGGTCGCTCTTTCACCGTTCGACCTCGACTCCATCAAGAGCGGGGCCGTACCGTTCGCCATCGAGAAGGGACTGCTGGTCTTCGCTCACAGTCCCTTAGGTGGCGTGCGCTCCCGTCGCAAGTTGAGTCGCTCTCACGTTGCCCAAGTTGCGCAACGCCTGGACATCTCGCCCCAGCAGCTGACCCTTGCCTGGATCAAGAGCCTGAGCCCGCAGATCGTTCCCCTGCCAGGAGCCACGACGGTCGAGCACGTGCTGGCCAACGTTGAGGGATGCCAGTTCCAACTCGACGAGCAGACGATCACGGAGCTCGATCGAGACGCACCCGCGGCGATGTATCTCAGGCGAGGACGTCATGCGGCCACGCCACCTGCCGGGGAGGCTGTAGAGAAGGTCGTCGTGCTGCAGGTCGGCTTCCCGGCAGCCGGAAAGACGACGTACTCCAGGCAACTACAGCAGGCGGGTTTCGTGCGTCTCAGCCGAGACGAGCGCGGCGGCTCGTTGCGTCACCTGCTGGCTCCCCTCGAGCAGAAGCTGACGCCACTCGGGGCTACAAGAGACATCAAGATCCTCTTGGACGCCACCTACCCGACCCGTGCGGTCCGCTTCGACGTCGTGGACCTCGCCCGTCGGCTCGGCGCTCGGGTCGAATGTCACTGGCTCTCGACTCCACTCGAGCAGGCGCAGGTCCAAGCCGTGCTGCGGCTCATCGAGCGCTACGGCCGTCTTCCGGAACCGGAGGAGATCGAGACCCTCGGACGCGACGACCCGACGTGTTTTCCGCCTGGCGCGCAGTTCCGCTACCAGAAGGCCTTCGAAGCTCCGCGAGAGGATGAAGGCTTCGAGCTCGTCCACCTGCAACCTCCTCGGCTCGATCTGCGCTGGGGCAAGCGTAGTGCCCTCTTCCTGGACGAGGCGTCTCTCGACCAGAGTCGGTTGGATCGGCTCGATGAGCTCGAACACGCATACGACGACGTGATCAGCCTCTCGTACAGACCTCGCGACAGAGCGCATCAGCCCGCGGACGAGGCGCTCGAGAACGAGATCGGTCGTCTGGCAGCTGTCTACCGCTGCACCCATCCTCCTGGACCCTCGACATGTTGGTGTCGCAAGCCGCTCCCTGGACTAGGAATCCTGGCCATGCAAGAGCGACACCTCGATGCATCGCGCTGTGCGATCCTGCCGAGCTCGTCGGCCGACAGAACTCTCGCCAACCGTCTCGGCTGGCGGGTCCTCGAGGTTGTGCAGTAGCGGCTCCCTGAGCCTGAACTTCGTCACCGCGGGCTCAGGTCGCGGGCTCTCAGCCGACTGCTGTCGCGATCGCCCACACCGACGCCACCAGCACGACGAGTGTGGTGAAGCCTGCGCCCAGGCCCCGCAACGGCTTCTGCATGTTCTCGGCGTCGAGTCCAACTGCATGAGCAACTCTCCCGACGACGAGAGCCCCGCCCATGACGTGGAGAGGTGTCGCACCGACGCCGTTGAGCTCCAACACTCCAAGAAGTATCAGGGCTATGGGCACCCACTCGATGAAGTTGCCGTGTCTCCTGACGGCGACCAGCTGCTTCGGATCGCCGCCGTCGCCGATGGAGACACCAGTCTTGAACCTCAGGAAACCGGAGCCCGCCCCCAGAGCAATTGCGAGAATGCCGAGCACTCCGGCATAGAGAGCAGTCGTCGACAACAACATGGCTATCCCCTTCTCATCTGTTGGCCTTCTTGTAACTGACCTTCTCGTCAGTCGGCCTTCTGGTCAACTGGATCTGTGCCGGCTACAACCGCGCTCGGCGCGAGTACCGGCCTCGGCACCTACAGACCGTCAATCTGACTGACGATCGCTCGACCGGGGAAGACCCCCTCCTGAACGTCTCCATCGCGCACCACGAACGTGCCCCCGACGAGGACATGGACGATTCCCGCTGAAGGCTGATCGCCCCGCGAGTAGGTCGAGCGATCGATGATCGTATCGGGATCGAACACCGTGAGATCGGCGCCGGCGGCCAGACTCACCCGTCCTTTGCGCGCCATCTGCGGCGAAAACGCTTCGAGCCGCCTGGCCGGCAGAATGGTCATCT
>JANQPS010000751.1 GCA_028285365.1 Thermoanaerobaculia bacterium
TCATGGTCGTGTAGATCGGCGACGGAAGTGCCGCCAGGATGTTGTCGTCGAGATCCGTGTCGGTCTTCTCGAAGGCGCGTGCCACGACTCGACGCAACAGCCACGACACAATCGTCGCCGCCATGGTGAACAGCAGGATCACGGTGATCATCTGCAGCCACGGCGCATCTTTGTAGTAGGGCAGGACGCTGCCGATCCAGCCTTCGACGGTTTCCAGGCTGCCGTCTGCGATGGCTTCGGTCACCACGTCAGCGGCATCTTCCGAGGGTGCCGGCTCGGGCTCGGCGGCGTCCTGGGCAGCCGTTGCCTCGCCGGAGTCGGCGGCTCCAGTGGTCCCCTCGTCGGGCTGAGCCGCTGGTGGAGCCTCACCTGTCTGCTCACCGGTCGGAGGGTTCTCGCTGCTGGTTTCTGGCGAAGGTGTCTCCGCCTGCTCTGTCGTGCCGGACGGCTCTTCGGTCTGAGTCATCACCTGGGCGTTCTCCTAGTCGGTGGTGACCAAGTCTGCTCCAACTCGCGCTCGAACTGAAGAGCTGGCTAGCAGCGGATTGCTGATCGCGCGGGTCGACTGGAGATCCGGGTCACCGTCCGACAAGTTGGCGAGGGTTCGTTCTCCTTCACGAAATCGGGTAGTTTGTTCCGATGAACTGGTTGGCAGTAGGAGCGATGTACTGTGCTCTGTCCATCGCCGCAGGCGCCTTCGGCGCCCACGGACTGGCCGAACGGTTGAGCGCCGAGCGACTCGAGCTCTGGGAGACCGGCGCCCGCTACCTCATCTACGCTGGATTCGGGCTGATTGCAGTGGGTTTGTTGGCAAGACAGAACGCCGAGACGAGCCTGGCTCTCGCGGGTTGGTCGATGATGCTCGGGGGCTTGCTCTTCAGCGGCACCGTGCTGCTGCTGGCCTTCGACGTTCCGCGATGGTTGGGAGCGATCACTCCGCTGGGCGGAGTGGGTATGATCCTCGGGTTCGTGGCGCTTGCGGTCGCTGCCTTCGAGAGATAGAAGCTCCGACGGAGAATTCTCGAGTCCAGCGAGCCTCTCGACGCCCCGAAACCGACTGAGCTGGAGCGCGGGGTCCGAGCGCTCGAGCGTTGCGTTTCCAGACATTCTTTCGCGTCCCTGCGCTTCGGGGCTGCGACGATCACATCGAATGACGACGACTCGTGGCCACGCTGCAGGCGAGAGATCGTCACCTGATTCCTAGGAGAGACTCATGTCAGACGGCGTGTTCAACGTCCCCGTCCCTGTCAACGAGCCGGTCTACGACTACGCACCAGGCTCGAGCGAGCGAACGGCCATCGCCTTCCGCCTCGAGCAGATGCACGCGGAGGAAATCGAGATCCCCGTGATCATCGGTGGTCGGGAGATTCGTACCGGCAACACGGCCCAGGTGGTGTCTCCTCATGACCACGGTCACGTGCTCGCGACGTGTCACCAGGCCGGCGCGGACGAGGTTGCGGCGGCAGTCAAAGCGTCAGCGGACGCTTGGCACGAGTGGTCGACCATGTCGTGGGAGTCGCGTGCCGCGATCTTCCTGAAGGCCGCCGACCTGCTCTCCGGGCCGTGGCGCACGACCCTCAACGCCGCAACCATCCTCAACCAGTCGAAGACGGTTTTCCAGGCGGAGATCGACTCGGCATGCGAGCTGATCGACTTCTGGCGATTCAACGTTCACTACGCCGACCAGCTGATGCGCGAACAGCCGGCGTCGTCACCGGGAATCTGGAACCGGTCGGAGTACCGGGCTCTCGAGGGGTTCGTCTTCGCGGTCTCGCCGTTCAACTTCACGGCGATTGCCGGCAACCTCCCGACGGCGCCGGCGATCATGGGCAACACGGTCTTGTGGAAGCCCGCTACCACGGCGCTGCTCTCCGGCTACTACGTCTACAAGCTGCTGGAAGAGGCCGGGCTGCCTCCTGGAGTCATCAACTTCCTGCCTGGCAAGGGAGCCCAGGTCGGCGATCCGGTGATCGCTGATCCTGGTTTTGCCGGGGTTCACTTCACGGGCTCGACGCCGGTCTTCCACGGCATGTGGCAGAACATCGGCAACAACATTGCCCGCTACCGCAGCTACCCGCGGATCGTAGGGGAGACCGGCGGAAAAGACTTCGTCTTTGCCCACCCCTCGGCGAATCTCGAGGTGCTGGCAACGGCCCTCATCAGAGGTGCGTTCGAGTATCAAGGGCAGAAGTGCTCGGCCGCGTCGCGTGCCTATGTCCCCTCGTCGCTGTGGCCGTCTCTCAAAGAGAGGCTCGCCGACCAGATCGGTTCCATCAAGATGGGCACACCACTCGACTTCAGCAACTTCATGGCGGCCGTCATCGACGAGTCGTCGTTCGACAAGATCTCGAGCTACGTGGACGAAGCCAGGAGCGATTCCAGATACGAGCTCGTCGCGGGGGGTGGCTGCGACAAGTCCGCCGGCTATTTCATTCAGCCGACGTTGGTGGTGTCGGAAGATCCGAAAAGCCGCCTGATGAGCGAGGAGATCTTCGGGCCGATCCTGACCTTGCACGTCTACGACGACGCGCGCATCGACGAGGCCCTGGACCTCTGCGATACGACCAGCCCCTACGCGTTGACCGGTGCGATCATCGGTGACGATCGCGCCGAGCTGGATTCACTGACCAAGCGACTGCGCCACTCAGCGGGCAACTTCTACATCAACGACAAGCCCACAGGTGCGGTGGTGGGCCAACAGCCTTTTGGCGGCAGTCGAGCTTCGGGTACCAACGACAAGGCCGGCTCGGCCATGAATTTGTTGCGTTGGACGTCCGTGCGCTCGATCAAGGAGAACTTCGTGCCCCCGACCAGCTTCGCCTACCCGCACATGGATTGAACGGTTGGGCAAGAGGGCACGAGACCAGTCCGGGAGCGGCGGGCGCAACGTCGGGTCACCGTCGCGCCCGCGCAGGCGCCAGGATGTCGTCGATCGCAGTGCCGACACGGAGCATCTGGTCCTCGATCGACGTAACGGCCAGCTGCATCGGCTCAACGCAACAGCCGCCGTCGTTTGGGGGTTGTGTGACGGGGAGCACTCCCTGGTGGAGATGGTCGCAAAGGTAAAGGCGGACTTCGAGGACGTGCCCGACGACCTCGAGGAGGACATCCAACGAGTGATCGATCAGCTCGAGGCCAAGGGCCTGCTAGAGTAGTTGGTCTACTTTCATTTGGTTGTTGGCACCGACGTGCGGTGCTGTTTCGCTCAGGGCTCTCGCGCAAGGCTCGCATGGAGTGGTTGTGATGAAGGGCATGCCTTGCGAGCGCTTCCGTCGAGCGCTCGTCTCGGCTCAGGCACACGCATCGCCGCCAGGCGTCTCATTCGATGGGGGATCAGAGATGAAAAACGACGTGTCGACTGACAGCACCACGCGCAAGGCTCGAAGCGAAGAGCACGAGACCATCGATCACGGACGCCGCAAGCTCGCGAAGAAGATCGCCTACGTGGCTCCGGTGGTTGCGACTCTGAGCGTGACGCCGAAGTTCGCTCAGCAGGGCTCCGGCACCGACGACGACGGCGGCTTCTGAGTCGCCAACGACGATCGAGCTGGGCTGCGTAGGCTGTCGCTTCAGTCTGCGGGTCGAGGAACCGTCGGTCGACGCTTTTCTCGAGGCTGTCTACGCCAGCCTGAGCCAGCCCCCAGCGGTTGGATCACCGGATCGCGAGCTCGTCGTGGCGCCGTGCGACGGAGCACGAGGTGCCGGTATCGCTCGACTGTGCGTGGCTGGAACCTGCGAGTGGAGCCATGCTCGCGGACTCGGACAACTCGTGGCTCAGATCGACGACGTTCTCGTCGTGGAGATGCAGAAGCTGCGTCCCGAGCTCCTCTTCCTTCATGCAGGAGTCGTCTACCGCGACGGGCGTGCCCTGGTCATCGTCGGCCAGAGTGGCGCGGGTAAGTCGACCCTGACGCTCGGTTTGAGTCTGAGGGGTCTCGGCTACTCGAGTGACGAGCTGGCACCGCTCGACGTGCGCAGTTGGCGGGTGCATGCCTTCCCGCGCGCGGTCTGTCTGAAGAACGCGCCGCCGAGCCCTCTGGTTCTGCCTGACGGAGCGCTCGAGGCCGGTGCCGGAACGCTCGTTGCGCCTCGGCTCATGCCTCTGTCACGGTCCTGCGACTCGGAGGCGTTGGAGCTCGCGGCCGTCTTGATCCTGGACGCGACCCGGGGTGAGCGTCCCGAGCTCCGAGACCTCGGCCGGGCCGAGTTGGTGAGTG
>JANQPS010000786.1 GCA_028285365.1 Thermoanaerobaculia bacterium
GGGGCGACGGGGCTCGGACTCTAGTCGTACGGTCACAGATCCTCCAGGCTTTCGAGAATCACCGCCTTGGCAGCTTCGAGCGCCTCCGGACCGAGGTGCGGATCGGGGGTGGGTACCACCTGCAGCGGACCGCGAAAGAACGGCCGCCAGGTCTCGGCATCGTCACCCGTCGTTTCGATCGGGTTGAACACAACGGTGGGGGCCTGGACCTCCTTCGGTTGATAGCTGCGATGGAGGCGAAAGCGCTCGACGCGAACGTCGACGTACTGCAGTCGGTCCGAAAGCGGTTCACCGCGTCGCATCTTCCATCCGGCGTAGGCTCCGAGCAAGCGACGCCACGGCTGCACGAGGAGGACCCAGGACAGGTTGCGATACACCTGGCGCCCGAGAGGGGAGTTGTCGCGAGCCAGGAGTCGCAGCGCCTCTCCGCGCGAAGTCTCAGACACCGGTCGCCGCAAGCCGTTGAGCCGCACTCGAATAGGTCCGAGCCGCATGACGTCGAGGGCCATCGGCGAGACCAGGTACAGCCTCTCGACCTCGATTCCGCGCTCCTCCATCAGGCGCACCGACTCCATGGCCATCGACGCACCAAACGAATAGCCGCCCCAGATGAAGGGGCCCTCGGGAAAGCGCCGGCAGACCTCATCGACCAGGTCTTCGGCCAGAGCCCGCATCGTAGGCCAGCGGCCCCGATTACCTTCGGGCCGAAGTCCCACACCTCTCAAGCCGTAGACCGGACGTCGTCCGCGGAAGCGCGTTGCCAGCATGCCGGTCAGCTCGTGCGGAATGGCCATGATGAACGGAGTCTGGCGGCCGACCGGTTGGATCGGAAACAGGTGGGAGAAGGCTCGGTCGCCCTCTCCGCCGCCAGCTTCCATGCGCCTCGCGAGCTCGCGAACGGTCGGATTCGCAAAAACCTCGGCGAGCGCGATCGCGGCGAGATGGTCGCGCTCGATGGCAAGCGCCATCTGAGCCACGAGTAGTGAGTGCCCGCCGAGCTCGAAGAAGTTGTCGTCGAGCCCAACACCCTGTATTCCCAGCAGTCCCTCCCAAAGAGCGAGGAGCGCACGCTCCAGATCGCTGGTGTCGTGCTCTGCAGCAGGCCGCGAGGTGCCCTCCCGATCAGCGCCGTGCTCGATGGGGACAGTGCGAAGGGCGGCGCGGTCCAGCTTACCGTTGGGCAGTCGCGGCAGCTCTGCCAGGGCAACGGCTCGAGACGGGACGAGGTGTGCAGGTAGGCTGCCGCGCAGCCTTTGAAGGAGTTCTGCCGGATCGACTCCCTGATCGAGAACGACGAATCCCACCAGCCGCTCGACGCCGTTGCTGCCCTGCGGATCGTCCAGCCGCACCACCACCCCTGCCTCTCGAACGTCGTCCATCGCCAGGAGCGCCGACTCGATCTCACCCGGCTCGACACGAAAGCCGCGCAGCTTGACCTGTTGATCGATGCGCCCCTCGAAGATCAGCCGCCCGTCAGCCGTCCAGCTCATGCGATCGCCCGTTCGATATCGAGGGTACCGATCGGCGGGGTCTGGAGCGGACTCGAAGCGCTCCGCAGTCGCGTCAGGGGCACGCCAGTATCCCTCCGCTACCGTAGGACCTTCGATCCAGGCTTCTCCGGGGACTCCCTCGGGAACGAGACGACCCTGCCCATCGTGGAGACGAACGCTCACGCCAGGTATCGAGCGCCCGATCGGCACCGAGACGGCTTGGGCGTCGTCCTGAGTCAGCTCTGCCACCGTTGCCCACACCGTGGCCTCGGTCGGACCGTACTCGTTGAACAGACGGCACGACGAAACGCGGTCGAAGTGCTCGCCGATCAGCGCCGAAGGACAGGCTTCGCCCGCCACGATCGCGATCTCGAGACTAGACCAGTCCCTATCCGTCGAAGCCTCGATCATGGCTCGGTAGAGCGAAGGCACCGCCAGCAACGACTCGACCTGTTCCTCCTCGATCAGCTGGGCGAGTCTCCTGGGATCGCGGGCCTCGTCGTCACTCGGCACGATCAGCGTGTCGCCACTGGAGAGTGTCCAGAACAGTCCTGCCACCGAGCTGTCGAAGGCAACGCTCGACAGCAACAGAAAATGTCCCGGGGATCGCCCGTACACCGGACCACGCGCCGCAGTGGAGTGCCGCAGTCCGCCATGGGTGACCACGACCCCTTTGGGACGTCCAGCCGACCCGGAGGTGTACAGCAGGTAGGCCGGATGATCCGCTTCGAGATCGCTGGCCGCCTGACTCGAAGCGGCCTCTTCCTCAACGACTGCAACGACCGCAACAGGGAGGCGATCTAGAAAGACACGTGGAATGACGTCTTGCCCGTCCGGCTGCCCCGAGGCGCTACCGCTCTGGTCATCGACTCCGAGCTCCTTCGCGAGCTCGGTTGTGGTCACGATGGCCGATACGTCTGCATCGCCCAGCACGAGCTCCAGACGCGAGGGCGGATAGGTCGGATCGAGCGGCACGTACGCCGCCCCACTCCACCCGATGCCCACGATCCCAGCCACGAGCTCGGCAGACCGGCCCGCCAGGAGTGCCACTCGATCACCTGGCCCGACGTCTTGCTCACGAAGCTGCTGGAGTACCGCTCTGGCAGCTCCGTGGAGCTCACCACACGTCCAGCGTGTCTCACCACAAACGACCGCGGGCTTCTCCCGCTGTTGCAAGACCGCTGTGCGGATCTGACGAGGCAGCAGGTCGAGCCCCGATGCGTCGAGCGGTTCCCCTTGCCATCTGTCGAGCTGCTCGCGCTCGAACGGGGTCAGGAGCTCGATCTCTCGGACCGTCTTCACGGAGTCGTTCGTGAGTCTCTCCAGCACGGTCTCGTAGTGAGCCAGCAGACGCTCGATCGCGACCGACTCGAACCGATCCGAGCGGAACTCGATCGCCAACTCGACCCGCGGCCGCTCTGGACGCAGACCATCAGGCCTTCGCTCGGCGGCGAGCTCGGTCACGAAGAGGGTGAGATCGAGCTTTGCGGCTCCGAGAGCGAGCTCGACGGACTGCAGACGGGCGCCGCCGAAAACCGGCGCGACAGGGGCTTGCCGATGCACACACATGACCTGCACCAGCGGGGCACGGTCCACCTGCCTGGGACCGCCGAAACGAGCCGCGAGCTCGTCGATCGGAAGCTCGACATGACTCAGAGCCGCCCTGAGCTCTTCCGAGAAGCTGGCAACCGCCCGACGAACCGACTCGCCGTCGTCGATCGCAGCGGCGACCGGCACCGTATTGAGGAAGTAGCCGAGCATTTCGGCGGTCGCCGAGCTGGATCGTGCGGAAGCCGGCACTCCGATCGCGGCGTGTGGCGACTCTTCCTGTCCGAGTGGAGCGAGGTAGCGCTCCAGTAGCAATCGGAAGGCAAACAGGTACGTGGCAAAAGGCGTACACCCGATCTCTGTCGACAGCGCCTCGACTCGGGCCGAGACCTCGTCACGCACGGGCCGCTCGATCCAGCCGTCGCGTGCCGGAAGATCAGCAGCGCCTTGGACGGCACGTTCGACGGGCAGGATGACCGGCTGAGGTGAAGGGGTCAGCTTGCGCTCCCAGAAGCTCAACGCCTCCTTCTGCCGAGCCTCTACC
>JANQPS010000800.1 GCA_028285365.1 Thermoanaerobaculia bacterium
CTCACCGTATCTGGCCATGGCACGAACGATCTCCAGTCGTCCATCCGCGGCACGCAGCGCCACATCGAGGTCTTCCAGGCTCCTGCTCTCGGAACTCTCGGCTGACCAACCCAGTCGAGCAGAACGCATCTGGGCATCACCCCGCCAGCCGGTTTCATCCAGCTCCAGCTCGACCGACCCCGTGAGCTGACCCTGCAAGCCGTCGTGCAGCGCCGAGAGCTCCAATGCGTCGCTCGACAGCCGCGCAACACCCTGGCTGCTGAGCGGTCGACCTGATGCCGTCAACAGCCACCCCGGATTCCCATCGGCGCCGGACAGTTCCAAGGTGACGTCGCCGGCAACGTCGAGAAGCTCACCTTCGAGCTCGGCGTCGAGCTCCAGTCGCCCGGCCAACAGCGCCAGGATCCTCGGATCTTCGGCGAGCTCTCTGGGCACGAGCTCCGGCAGCGTGTCCACGAGATCACGAGGCGTTGCCGTTGCGTCACTCGCGGACAGACCGGCCTCGGCGGAGAGTACTCGAGCCGCCCCGAAATCGGTGAGCCGGCTGGCGATCTCGAACTCCAGGCGGTCGCGCTCGAGCAACGTCGGCAGGAGACTGACCGCCCCACCCGCAAGCAGTTCCCGGGTCTCCGTCTGTCCTCGCCCCTCGAGCCTGAGGTCGACCAGCGCCTGTCCCGCGCGATTCCACGACCAGCGACTCTCACCCTCGAGACCGCGACCGGGCGCGTGCCCGAAATCGCCCGCAACCGTCAGGAAGTCCTCGGCGCCGAAGAGGATGGGAGACGGCTGTGCGGAGATGGCCTGCTCGATCCATTGAAGAGGCAGGCCGGTGCTGGCCAGTCGAGCTCCGAGCTCGAGATCCTCCGCCAGCACGAACCACGACTCGGTTTCACTCTCGCTCAGGTCGACGAGCGCGGGATGTCGGGCCTTGATCTCGAGCTCGAGAAGACGAGGCACGCGCCGCTCAGGGGAGTCTTCACTCGAAGCCTCCGCTTCAGAACCTCGAGTCGAACTGGTCACAGCGCGTGATCTTGGTCCTCGACTCCAAGCCACTCGACCGTCGACGTCGAGAGCGACTCGGGATGGATCTGCCGCCTGAGACTGAGCCACGAGATCGAGACGCACGGTCGAGTCCGCGAGTTCCTGATCTTCGAGCGGTCGATCACCCAGCCACGGTCGTAGCAGGCCCACGGGGAGCTCCGCGGACCGCACGCGGGTGTCGAAGTCGAATCGGCGGACCTTGCGACCTCTCAAGTCGAGCTCGACGGCAATCTCACTCGTGGCTTCGATCAGAGACGTCTCGCCTGCGATCCAGTTGACGGTGCCGTCCAGGTCGACACTGAGGTCTCTCCCTGCAGGGCTGGCGGCTGGCGAGGACGACTCGGTTCCGCTCGTCGGTTCGCTCGAGAGACCAACCCAGGCCGTTACGTCCGCATCGAGACTCGCATCAGGCCGAGGAAGCCGGGCAAACGTGTCTTCACCCAGCCAAGGCTCCAGTAGTCGGGTCGGAAAGTCCTGGGCCTCGAGCTCCAGCTCGAGCGCGCTCGTGGCCATGTTGGCAACGCCCCGCGCGCGTAACGATCCTCGAGGAGAGAGACCGGGGGTGAGCTCAGCTGCATCAGCCTCGATGGCAAAGGTCGCCGAGCTGGCACCCACGGCGTCCAGAGGCAACTCGGCATCCGCCTCCAGTGAAAGGCCAGCACCCTGAACCTGCAGCGCTTCGACCCGGAGGGCCTTGAGGCCGCCGATCGTCTCCCCGCCGACGCGGCCATTCAGCGAGAGACTGATGGGGGGACCAAGCTCCGCCCCCTCGACCACCACGCTGGCCACGTCGACCGCAGCCTCGAGCTCGGTCTGGCTGAGGGCTCCATTCACCGAAAGACCCGAGATCGTCCAACGGTCGATCCAGCCGTCGAACCGTTCCCCCAGGTCAGGCGGAA
>JANQPS010000824.1 GCA_028285365.1 Thermoanaerobaculia bacterium
GCCTGGTAGCCCCGAACGCTGCTGGGAGAACCCGGACCCCAGCAACGGGCTCGCGAATCGCGCCTAGAGCCAATACGTCGCCCCTGCTAGCGCGTGCGCTCAAGTTCCCGGTTGGTTGTCGCAATCGTGCTGCTCTTCTTCGATGATCTCATCCTTCGTTCGGGCTCGGTCTGCCTTGGTCCAAGAGCCAAGGTCGGGATGAGCTCCATAAAGCGAATCGGGAATCTCGAGGTACTTCTTGAGCGCCTCCTTGAGGATCTCGTTGTAGCTGCGCGCTTGCTCGGCCTTTGCCATGCGGAGCATCCGATGCGTCTCGGGATCGATCTGTACTGTGGTGACCATAGGCCGGCTAGGGGCTACCGCTACTCAAGCTATTGCTTCTGAGTTGGCTGTGAGCCTCACCGAGTTGTGGACACCTCGAAAGGCCCGAGAATGGGCCGAGGAGGTGTGGAGATGGTCAGGAAGCGTCGTCGCTTCGATACAGAGTTCAAGAGACAGGCGGTCGCTCTGGCAAATGAGCCGGACCAATCGCTGTCGAAGGTAGCTCGGGACCTAGGTATGCGTCCGGACATGCTGTGTCGTTGGCGCAAGCAGCTCGCAGGATGCTGAGGACCAAAGCGCTCCGTCGCTTAGCCGTCCAGCGCTGAACCTTGTCCGGAACTTCCATCATCGTGAGCCACCTTCCCATGCCTCACAGCATGGCCTATTTGTGGACTCAACTCCAAGGGGAGCAATGTAGATTTCCGACAAGCCTCAAGGACTGTCGGCGACCTCGAGATAGTCAAAGGCAGCAGCGAGCTCACGTCGGTCGCTCGAGCCCTTGAGGACCCTTGCAGGTCGCTGAGGATTCGCGAAGCGCAGGTAGAGAATGTTCGCCCCGTCACTCCAGGACGACGCCGGGACTGCGACCTCGTGCTCGCTCCAACCCTGTGATAGCTCGATGCCGCCGACCCGGGTGTCGTTGATCCACAGCTCAACCGACTGGGAAGGAGCGCCCGGGTAAACGAGCGGCTGCGCACTGAAGCGGATAGTCGCGTCGCGAGGGTTGGAGATCGGAAGGCCAATCTCCGCCTCGGCTCCCAGAGCCCACTGGAAGTCCCGATCAGGACCACGCTCGGGGAAAGACCAACCCGAACCTTGGAGGATTGCCTCGCCTCCTCCAAACTCAAACCGGTGGCCGCGGTTAGAGAAGATGTCCTCAAGCGGACCCTGCCGTCCTGCGGCGTAGCGGGTTTCGAAGAAAGTGGCAAAGTCGGGAAAGAAATAGAGCGCGACGCCCTCCTGTCGCCGCCGAAGAACATGTACAAACTCTCGGCGCATCCATGCCCGAAGCTGGTTGGAGCGGCGATAGCCTGCAGTCAAGAGCCAACCCCTCGATCGCGCAGCAACCTCTCGCGCGCCACGGTCAGCCGACTCCCACAATCTCACAAACTCCGTCGGGCGATCCATGGCTTCGAGGTAGAAGCCGAGTGAGATCTGCGGCCAGTCGCTAGGGACGAGGATGACTTCGTCTTCGAGCGCGATCTCGTCAAAGAAGCTTGCTATCGAGCGCCAGTTGATCTTCCCGTGAGGGTCATCGCGAGCCGCCTCAAAGTTGGGGAGCACGAGGAGCGATAAGAGAAGTCCAGTTACGAGCCAGCCGACGAAGCCGTACTCCAGTGATGGTGCCGATCTCTTGGCATTGGCGCCTCCAGGCGTTCTGGCGCGGTCGCGCAGACACCACGAGAAGCGGGTCGCGAGGGCCCCACAGGCGACGAGGCCGGCTGCTGTAAGCACCAAGAATCCTGGCAAGGCGACGCTCGTATAGCGCACGCCATACCACCGACCGACAGTCAACAAAGCCGCAAACGAGAGACCCGCTGGAAGTAGGAACATTCCGATTGAGAGAAGGCCATCCCGACGCGAGCCGAGGACGAGAGCGAGGCCTCCCAATGTCGCCGCTGCAACTAGTAGCCAGGAGCGTTCACGCGGGCGGGCAGGCTTGCCAGAGGTCGTCATGCTGGCAACAAAACGGTCCCGGCTGCGGGTCGACAGAGGAGATTGAAACCCAATCGCTTCGCGCATCTCGACGTGGGTCTGAGCACTTGCGCGATCGGGAGTATTGACCTCCGATCGCGCGATGTATAGCAGGTAGCTCATTGCAAGCGCGAGGGCCGCGGCCACGAGGTAATGCCGGAGCGGTGATCTCAGCAGCCGGGTCAACCGTGGCCGCAGACCAGGAGTTTCACTCGCTGCGAGTACACCTACGGCCAGGAGACTTGTCGCTCCAGCGAACGATGCCAGAAGTGGGATCGAGTGTGCGCCAACGAAAGTGGCGAGTAGGCAACCGGACCAGGCCCAGGCCAGGCCGGTACGCGACTTCGCCTCCAACAAAGCGAGCAGCAGTACCAGCGCAAGTGTCATTAGAAGGTAGTAAGGCCTAGCCTCGCGCGAGAAGTAGACGTGAAGAGGCGAGATCGCGAACACGATTGTTGCCGACAAGGAAAAAGGACGACCCGAAAGAAGGTCGGCATTGTGCTCTCGGCCTAGACGCAGACAAAGGAATGTCATCAGGGGTAAGGTCAAGGTGCCGATGAGCGCGGGGGCTAGGCGAGCGCCGACCTCGCCTGGCACGAGTCGGTCGCCCAGATGAAGCAGAGAATAGTAGAGGAGCCCGTTCTCGGTGCCGCCTCCTATTTCTTCGACACCGGCGAGAAGACTCAGCAAGGACTGTTCGGATAGGGCCCTTGCGATTCTCAGGTGGAGAATCTCGTCAAGCCAGAAAGAAGGTCCACCAAGATCTCTGAATCGAAGCCAAGCTCCGCCAACCCACGCGAGTACCACTGCGGTCCAGAAGACGATTTCGGACCGGAGCTTCGGCTCGCTCTCGGAGGCTTCGGCAGGTCCCATGAGTAACTCAATCGACCCGGTTGTCGTGTCAGTCGAGTGAGGCGACCCCCGATAGTCCTTCAGAGAACCCACGCCTTGTTCGACTGACCGCTACTCCCCACCGAGGTAGCCCAGAGCTCTGAGCCGCTCTTCGGTCTTCTTGTCCAGTGGCTGGGAATCGCCGTCGTCCGTCGAAACGAGTCGTTCACCAACCCAGTTCATCAACTCCTCCCGCAGCCAAAGGTAGTCCCAGCCGCCAACAAGGTTCACTTGTTCAGTACCGTCTGTGTGCAGATCGAAGAAGTATTCGATGTCGCGATTTCGCGCAGGGCCTGTGCCGACACCCCAACGCAGTCCCCTGCGGGGAGCCCAAATCAGCTTGCTAGGCCCTCTTTGGGCTGAGTAGATACCGCCACGCAGGCTCGCCGCTGCGGCAAAATGGATTCTGTCGGCGAGTGCGGGGTGTGGTCTGCCACCATTCAGCACTGAGGTGAGAGAGATCCCACCCCGCCCACCTTGCAGACTTCCGATCACGTTGAGAAGGGTCGCCCGGACGTCCAGCGTGTTGGTCGCACCGTCGAAGCGACCGTTCTCGATGTTGCCTGGCCAATGAAAGATCAACGGCACGCGAAGCGCCTCTTCGTAGAGGGTATAGCCGTGAAGAACGCCCCGATGCTCGAAGAGCTCCTCACCGTGGTCGGACGTCACCACGAATAGCACCTCTTCCGGCATGTAACGCTCGTGAAGGGCTTTCAGAAACGACTCGAGCTCCCTGTCGTTGTAGAGCAAACCACCAAGGTAGAGCGCAGCAACACGGTCGCGGTCATCCTGATCCGGTCGGAGCTTGCCTTTCTGAATGTCCAGAAGCGTGCGCGTGTCGCCGCCCATATCAGAATCGATTCCTTGCGTCACCTCATCTTCGATATCCTGCGGAGGAGAGTAAGGATTGTGCGGGTGCAAGGTGTGGACATACATAAAGGCGCGGTCGTCGTCAGTCAACGTCTCGAGCCAGTCAGTGGCTAATCGATGCACTCGGTTCGCGTCATCATGATAGGGAAGATCACTAGATGGCGCATCCGAAGCCTGATCGAAGCCCCGCGCGACCCCAAAGCGGGCGCTCACATAAGGGTTGTTGGAAAAGAGAGCCGTCCTATAACCCGCCTCACGAAAGGCCTCGCCGAGCGTAGGGTCGCTTGGTCCTAGGGGCACTCCGCCTTGCTGCGCCCACACACGCCCCGTCATCAGGGCTTTGGTCGAAGGCAGGGTGTTCGGCGCGACCGATCTATGTCTGTCGAACCTGAATCCTTCTTGTGCGAGACCGAGGATCGTATGGGTCTCGTCGACTGTGTCCCACCTCATGGCGTCAAGAACATAGAGGACAACTAGGCGGGGGGAGAGCCCTTCCCGTTCTGGTTCCTGCTGACGGTCTGCTTCGGTGTCTGTCTTTGAACGAACCAACCTAGGACGCTCCCATAGACACGTTGCATCCGGCATTGAGTTTCGCAATCGCAGGGTGGCTCGACGAAGTCCCTCTTGGCCTGTGGAACGGAAAGCGTCCGGAGATGCATTCTCGCGAAAACTGTACTCGTAGACTGTCCTTCCCAGGCCGAGCGTGCGGCGCCTACCTTCAATGGGTTGTTCGTCAACTTCGACAGAGCATCTCTCAGAGGCGTCGTTCTCGGCGATGCTCACCAAGAACGTGTCTCCCTCACCAGCCCAGAAGTGTCGGGCGACGACAGAGTTGCCTTCTTGCTTGACGCTTCCATTCTCGGTCACTGCTACCGCCGCACCCACATCGAGGGCCGGGGTCACAGCGCCAGCCAGGACGCGGAGCATCTCGGTCGACCGGATCTCGAGGACGTGACGACCTGTACCGATCTCGGGCGGTAATGAGAAGACCAGATCGGCTTCTCTGCTCTCCGGCGCGACTAGCTGGTCGCCTACTACCAGCTCAACGTCCGCCGGTATCGTAGCCTCAGGAGCAAGCCGCAGTGTCAACCTCCTGGGCCGACTCTCTAGATTCGTGACCTCAATGGTTCCTCGCATCGTGCTCAGAACCACGCGGTCGCCGTCGCGCCTCGCCCTCCAACCGTTCAGGAACCGATTGGACCCACTGGACGAGGGGAGTTCCAAGGTCCGAACCTCAGTCAGCAGGCTGTATCCACCGTTCCCGCTGAACAGCGGTTCCTCTGCGCTCCCGCCTTGACGCGTGCTCTGGGTAGAGCACGCCGCCATAACAGCCATCAAGGCGAAGCCCAAGCGCCTCGGCAGCCCCCGCGAGGCGTTACCCCACGCGGGCGTGCCCCGATCAGGGCGGCCGTCTTGACCAGCTCCCCGTCCCGTCGCTTGGACCTCGCCGATGATCAATCCGATTTGCCTCTCACTCCCACTTCGAGCATTCTACTGGCCGGCTGCGCCCACCGGCAACAGGTGGACAGTGTTGACTCAGCGCCTCTCCCTCACTGCGTGTGTGAGTAGTTGTCATGAGCGAGAAGGCTTCTCAGGTTCACGAGCCCAGTGTGAGCCGTCGTCGTTGAACCGTCGGAATTGATGACCTTGTGGTGAGGGCATGGACCGAACTCCGTGCGGTAGTACCAATAGAACACGAACGGAACACCCGCAGCGAAAGCAGCGGCACCGTGGTTCTCGACCTGGAACGAGACATCCTGGCCATTGCACTCATCCCTTCCGAACTCGCCAATGAAGATCTGGCGCTGATCCAGGCCCGTGGTCGCTGCAATCAGATCGAGCCGATCTCCAACCGAACTCGCATTCGTACCCCACGCCGAGTACGAGATCATGTCTGGCGGCTCGTCCATTAGCGGCACAATGTCTCTAAAGACCTTAAAGGCGGGACCCGTATTCACGAGATTGACTTCTACGGCGTGCCACACTCTGAGCTTTTTGTCTAGGTTGGCTTGGCGTACTGCGGCAACGCCCGACTGGCGCTCATTGAGCTTCGCGAGAAAAGCGTCCTTCTCTTGCTGGCTGGGAGTAATACAACCGAATCTCGATATTTGGTTGTCAGCCTCCCAGCCCGAGAGAATGATGTGCTTGTTCAAGTGTCCATGATTCGCATAGAAGTTCGACGCGGCATGACCGTAGTTGATGTTCTCTTCAATGAAGGAGGAGCCACCACTACAAACTGGTTCCAGCGGCGAGAACTCAAGTGGCCGAATAACAATGACGTCGAACGCGGGATTGTTGATTACTGCCTGCACGTCGGCACTGACGTGGCTCGTCGTTGGCCAGATCTTGACCGAGTGATAGCCGAGGTTGGCGATGCCAGTAGCTGCCTGAGCGTTGGTCTCTGGGAACCAAAAGTCGTGAAGAGCGTTGGTCACGCCGACTCGCCTTAGGTGCGACCATAGATAGTCCTGCTTATACATGAACCACGCGCCCTCGCGATAAACCATGATGTTGTCCCGGCCACCATCTCGATCCCAGTCCACGACGACGTCGCCGCGTGTCGCTTTCGAGACTACCTGTTCGGTGACGTTCGGAGAGTTGCCGATCCAGACACCCTCTCGATACGAGGCAATATCGGCATCCACGTCGTAGTTAAACAGGTGCCAGGAGTAAGCCAGAATCCCGGACGAACAGTTGGACCCGCCGTTGTCGCAGTAGATCCCGGGCTCATCACGGCCATCTCCATCGGTGTCTAGGGGCACCGGATCGGCCTCGGGTGGGCCCGTCCAGAACTCGCGCACGGTATTGCCGATTGGATAGTCGTATGTGAACCAAGCGCCGCTCGCGAAGAGGCATATCTCGTCGACCTGATCTCCGTCCCAGTCAACGGCCATCGCCGTGACGGGGCCCGTAACATCATTTCCCGCCATCTGCTGGGCTATGTAGTTGGTGAGGAGAGTCCCCGAGGGGTATTCATAAACCGACACTGAGTGACTGCTAGCGCCGATGGGACAGACGGTCGCGAGCTCCGGCGTGGCATCGCCCGTGAAGTTGCCAACTATTGGCTGACAACCGACAGCGCTACCCGTCCAAGTGGATGAGATCAGGGCGCCTGTAACGGTGTTGAAGACATCCCAGGCGCCCTCGCGGAAGATCGCGACATCTATTTTTCCGGCTCCGTTCGGAACGAAGTCAGCAGGTACTGGGTGGACTTCTACTCCTGGATGGGCGCCCACCCAGACGGCGTTTATCTTCTGCCCGGTGACGCTGTTGTAGATATCCCAGGCTCCTCCACACAGGGCTGCGAACTCGATCTCGGGACCGAAGCGGTAGTCACCCGGTACGGGCGTGCAATTGGTGCCGCTCTCGCCAGTCCATAGCGAGGTGTCGACAGACCATTGGCCTGCTAGGTTGGAGGCAGAAAGTACGAGAACACAGAGTACGATGATCGATCTCAACATGCGCTTGTCTCCTCTGGTGTTGCGGCTCTACCGGGCTCGATTCGTCCGAGTCCAGGTAGACGCCTTCTTGTCTTTGTGGGTCGTCTTCAGACTCTCTCTCTTCCTAAGGAATCTCTGAGCAGTAGTGGGTGAGCAACGGCGGAAATGGGGCGTCAAAGCACTCTTCCCGTGCTCGGCTCTCGGCGTTGCCTAGTTCTGGTGCGGAACGCGATGGCGCTAGCTGTCCGCTCCACTCCTATTGTCCTGACGGGTTCAAGGACCTGGAAGGGACGCAAGCGAGTCGCAACGGCTCTAAAGTGGACTTGCCTCGATTCCGAGTTCAAGGGATAGGCGTTGCTCTTGCTCGTGAACCAGAGGTCTTCGCGGAAGCGAGCCGTTCTAAGTGCGCCTGCTGCCGCAGCCTTTCTTCGAGCTTCCTGCGCACTGCTTCTGCCATGACTCGTGGCTAGTAGGGGGGGAAGATGCTTTAGCTCAAATCCCCGCGTGTGCTCAGTGTACATAGGAGTAGTCATCCTCAAGAAGCCCAAGAGTCCGCTGCTCAGCCAACTCGAGTCGCTTCAGTCAGTCAATCTCCGGCCCGTCAGTTTAGATTCTTCGTCTCTGCTGGGGTCGCGGCAAGCGGGGTAACTACGTAGACCGAGGGTCCCGTAGCCGTGTAGTCGCAGGCACGTCTGCCACGGAAACGAAAACAGTCATCAAGGATGCGCCGCCCCTTGTGAGGTCATAGGTCGTGTCTAGACGAGTTTCCTGACAGATTTCTCGCCGACGGTTGCCGCTCAGTAAAAGGCAGGACGATTGGCGCCTTGTAACTTCTCATCTGTGAGTCACTTAGACGATTCTGCTGTGGGACTTCTTTGATGCCAGGATCGTGTTCTGTAGGAGCGTCTCGCCCCAACAGATGACGGGAGGAGTCTCCTGATCAAGCTAATGTCGCTAGAGGCGATCCTGACTTCGGGTTCGATCTTCCTCCAAGCGTCTTCGAGATCGGTGTGCGAGTACCTCTCTGGTGCGATTGTCTCGGACCTCGCCGTTGAACGAATCGGAAAAGGAGTTCTCAGTGGGCCCGCCGTGCACGATGAAGTACAGCAACAGGAGTTGGTCACACACCAACGGTCCAGTGCTTCACCGATAGGCTCAGGCGGGCTCTCGGGCCCGATGGACTTCGGTCCTCCGCGAGCCGAGACGAGGGTAAGGCCGAGCGACACGGCTGCCGGAGTGCGATGCGCCAGTCTGGATCGCCATGCATTGCTGGCTACAGTCGCTGGCCGCAATGAGTAGTCGGAACTGGCGAGTGATAGTGAGCCTGTCGGACGTGAAGTCCGTCGTCGAGCTCCGTTTGCCAGGACCGAGTGAACCCTTCGACGGCCCGCGGTTATCCGGGTGCGTCTTTCGACCTAGCTCGATGCCTTGCTCGCGGTAGAGGCGGTGAACTAGCCGGTGTGGTCGAGGACCCGGTATTCGCGTCGACGGAAGACGAGGACACGCAGGTAGAGAAAACGTGGGCGCTGCTCGACCATGGTGGAGCATCAGCAGCAGCTAGAGATCGTGTTGCTGTGTCTGAACCACCGGAGCAGGTCTTTCTGCGGTCGATCGGCGTCGACTGTGGACCCGGCAGGGCTGGTAGATTCGTTCTCTTTGGCTGATCAACCTTGGAGGTCTCTTGGATGCGTTTGGACGCTGCAGTGGAGGGGTTTGTCTCCGGCTACTTTTCGACGTGTAGGCGAAGTCCGAAGACCGTGCGAGCCTACGCCACGGATCTTGGACAGTTTGCGATGGCTATTGGATCTTGTGCGAGTTTGGATTCTGTTTCCGCCGAGTGCCTGGAGGCCTGGGCTACGAAGTTGCAGGACCTTGGGTATGCGACTTCGTCCATACGACGGAAGTTCGCGGTCGTGGGTGTGTTCTTTCGGTACTGGGTTCGTCGAGGCGTTGTGGATAGGAGCCCGCTGCGGCAAGTCCGACTCGACCTAGCTCCGCAGCGTCTGCTGCCACGTGTCCTAGAGCTGAGGGACGTAACGCAGCTCCTGATGACGGCTCGAGCCAGTGTCCTAGAGGCTTCGTCTCTGCGAAAGAGGGTGTTGGCCTCGCGAAACCAGGCAATTCTTGAGGTGCTATTCGCCACGGGCCTGCGTATCGGCGAGGTGGTGGCCCTGGACGCGGCTGACGTTCGTGACGGCGAACTTCGAGTTATGGGAAAAGGAGGCCGCGAACGGTTCGCGCACCTACCAGACCGCGGGTCCCGGAGGGCCTTAGCTGGCTATGAGAGACTGCGGGAGATTCTCGAACCGGAGTCAAAGGCTCTGTTCTTGAACGCTCGTGGCGCTCGCCTATCGACCCAAGGCGCGGCGAATGCCCTCAGGGGCATCGCACAGAGTGCAGGTATCTGTGAGGCCTTCACTCCGCATATGCTCCGGCACACCATCGCGACCCAACTTCTAGAGAACGGGGCCGACGTCCGTATGGTCCAAGAGTTCCTGGGCCACGCGAGCATAACGACGACTCAGCGCTACACGCACGTGACCCGCCGACACGTGCGTTCGATGGTAGCGGCTCACCACCCAAGCCTAACGCGACTCTCACGCCAGGACCCTCTCACGATCTAGGCTCTCGCCGCCGCACTGACAGCTCCCGATAATCGGGGGTTATATCGTGCTCATCACTGCGGTGAGGTGCCTGGCCGTCCAAGCAGCGGTCTTCTTGTGCCTGAGTCTCAGCGCTGCGGGCGTCCAATGGGCCTTCACGGGGGGAGACGATGCCGTGGCGCTTTTGGAGCTGATAGTGCTCGACATGCTCGGCGTCTGGGTCTGGACGTTTGGCTGGGGCCTCGCTGCATTCGCCAGGGCAGAAGGCCTCGGCTTCGCGAACGATCTCCGACTTGTCTTCGATAACGAGTCGGAACTCTCTCCGGTGATCAGTCGCATAGAAGACGGGGTAAGCCATCGTCGCGCTTTGGTCGCAACAGCACCGATCACACTGCTCGGTTTCATCCTCACACTTGGCTATGGCGTGCCGCTTGTTGGCGTCGGGAAGTGGCTCGTCGTGTTTGGGATCACCGCGATCTACTACGTCGCCGCCTTCCTGTTGTGGAGTTTCGCTAGTACGACACGAGCATTCCACTATCTCTACTCTGCGGTCGACAGAGTCGGTTTCCGGCCCGCGATGAACCCTCTCTTTCTCGAGAATGTCCTCACCTATCTCTCCATTACTACGGTGGTAGGCGTCCTCGCAATCTACACGGGCTTCCGAGGAACGGTAACTGCGAACTTCGACTACGAGTATGAGGCCCTTCGCACGCTCCTTGTGACGCCCCTGGTCCTCTTCCTGCCGGCCACACTCTTCTACAACTTCTACCCGCGATACGTGCTCCGTCGACTCGTCCAGCACAAGGTCTTCGCGACGATGACGAGACTGACACAGGAGAGCAACTCGCGCGATCTCGTGCTGCAGCTCAAAGAGCTAGGGCTCACGAACGCGCAAGTGCTTCCTTTCGTCGACTACAAGAGCCTGCCGTCATACGTAATCTCGATACTCTTCGTCGTCTCGCTCGCCTACCACAACGACCCGGCAGTGAAGAGTTTCTTCGGCTACCTCCTCGGACTAGAGACGGACTAGCAACCGTCGTAGTCCGCCGGCGAGGCTCGCGCCAAGGTGACTGCGGGGTGTCAGCAATGCTCCTAGGAGTGGACTGGGCCATGCCGAGAATGGGGCCTCTGCAAACACGAGGTCGTTTACGAACTCGTCTGGGTGACGGTCGAGCTCGTGCACGAGCGTTCGAAAGCCATCACTCGACATTGAAAGGAGGCGCTGAAAGAGCACGAGCTGGAAGTATCTGTGCAGGCGGGAGAACGGCTGGATTGTGGCGGCCTCGAGGTCACGCTTCGACAGCGTGTCTGAATGAAGCAAGCCAGTGAGACTCGCTGCCACGTCCTTGTAGTGGTGCAACATGCGTGTGAGGCCAGTCGCACTAGTCGGGGGATTCATCTGAGCGGCTTCTCCAAAGAACGCAACGCGCTCCAGAGCCAGCTGCCGTGGGATTCCGACAGGAATGATGCCGAAGACCCTTCGAGATCCTGGAATGGTCTCAATAGATTCGGCGTAATCCGGCATGGCCAGAGCGGCTCTGAGATCCCGAGCGAGAGCGGTCTTCTCAGAAAGGGAGCGCGCCGGAGCGATCATGGCTGCGTACGCGGTGCCCTTGCTTGTCGGGAAGATCTCCAAGAAGGTCGGGTGGCGCTGCAATAGGGGATTGTGCAACCCCACTGGCGCTAGCTCGGACCGAAGCTTCACCTCTTGGCCCGCCATCACGAAGTAGCCAACGTAGCGAACCGTGCGCTTTGCAGCGACCACAGGGGACGCATAGCCCATACAGTCCACGAGAAGTCGGGTACGAATCTCCTGGCTGCCCACAACAGCTGTGATTCCCTTCGGGAAGGGCGAGTAGGTGCGGAGCGGTTGGCCGAGTAGGAAGGTACAGCTGCCGCTGCGAGCCATCTGCTCTAGATACGAGACAAGCCGGTCCGTTTCCCAGAACAGGTACGGTCCCTGTAGGCGTGCACAAGTTCTGTCGTAGGCGATGAAATCGAGTGTCGGGTACTCCCGATCCACACAGCAGGCCAGTTCCCTACAGGTCGACAGACACCTCTGGCTCGTGAGCCAGTACTTCCGCCGCGGAAGTTGCGCCTCCGCTTCAACTAGCACGACTCGAGCATGCTGGGAGAGCTCGCTAGCGAGCAACAGTCCCCCTATGCCACCCCCTGCGATCAGCACATCCGTCTGCACTATCGATAACCCCCGATTATCTACAGTTCGGAAAGGAACTGGCCGATCCTACCGCGAGGTGTTGCGCCGAAAGTAATAAGTACTCTGTCGGCATCCTCCCACGAGTGGTCCGGAGGGTCTTGATTGTTGGCGGAGGAATTGGAGGTCTTGCACTCGCGACGCACCTGGCTAGACAAGGCATCGAAGTGGTACTTGTCGAAAAAGCGCCGCAGCGCCGTACGATGGGGTTCATCGTCGGGCTATTCCCGAACGGTGTGCATCACCTGCGACTACTCGGCCTGGGCGACGCGATCCAGGCGGTAGCGACCGTGGTGCCCTTGCTCGAGGTTCTCGGTGCCGACAATCGGATTCTCGCTCGGTACGATCTGGGACGCCTGGCGCCGCCGTCGACGCTTGTCGTTGAACGTGAGTGCCTCTTGGAGGGACTAGCTAGGACTTGCCCCGTTCCTGTTCGCTATTCGACGACTGTTGAGGCGCTCCGTCAGCGAACGGACCATGTGCTTGTGCGCTTGTCGGACGGAAGTGAGGAGTGCGTCGATCTAGTCGTAGGTGCGGACGGAACAGCATCGACGACTCGCCAGTACGTTACGCGCAAGCCTCCAGCTAGATCGGCCGGCTTTGCGTACTCGATCTGCTGGCTTACCGAAGGAGTGACTGAAGGAGCGACGAACATCCTAGGACACGGTGGAATGATCGGCCTGTATCCGACGCGGTCGGGGCGGGTGGGAGCGCTCTTCCTTCATCGCCAAGGTGGATCCAACACCCAAGCTTGTCTCAGAACGACCTTCTCGGGACTCAGCGCTCGAGTCGACCAGATCCTAGAGCAGATTCCCCCGAACGAGCAGTTCCTCTCCCGACGAGAGCGGGAGTTCGTTGTACGCCGCTGGAGACGGGGACGGGTAGTGCTTCTAGGAGACGCGGCGCACACCCTGAGTCCGGTGCTGGGACTGGGCGCCAGCCTCGCGCTGGAAGACGCTTGGCAACTGGCGCAGGCAGTGACGTGCTCCGATCCCCTGGAGCAACGGCTGGCGTCGTACGAACGGCACCGAGATCGTCGCGCGCGCTCTGCGCTCCGAGCGTCATGGCTGGTCCATTTGGCCGCGTCGGTGACTGGCAGCAGACTAGTGCAGCGACCGTGGTCGTGGCTTCTACGTAGCGTGGTCTTGCCAGGCTACTTTGCATGGCTGTCGCGGTTCGTCTCAGCACACTCGAGTAGTTTCGAGTCACCGTAGGCGACTCGACGGCCTTGGCTAGGGTGCGTTCGGCCGGTTGGCGACAAGCGTGCGATCAAGTTCGTCAACCAGTTCGCAGTGCACCTGGGCCTCAGCGACTTCAGCTGGTCAGCGGCTCGCCGACCTCGTGCAGGGATCCCTGTCCCGGCACTTGCCAACGCTCCACGTAACAGACTCGCCACACTGCAAGCCTCTAGACAAGGCTGCCGGACAAAGGCTGTCCTAGTTGTGACGCGCCGGGTAGGTTGTTCATTCGAATCTCCCGAGACTTCGGCTGGAGTGATGAGCCCGAGTGCGTGGTGTGGTCTTTCGATGCCTGCACCGACGGAATCCGGTCACCCGTACCGATTGAATCCGGTCGGTGATTCCGATTGAAAGCGGTCACTGATTCGAGGGGAATCCGGTCAGTTAGATCGGATTGTCGGAATGGGTGACCGGAATGGATCGGAATCGCGAGGCCAAGTGCGTTTGACGCGTCGCTGATCGTCGAAACCGGGTATCACTGCTCCGAAAGGAGCGGGGATGCCGAGATCGAGGACATCGATGCGCAAGATCCGAGAAGTACTGAGATTGAGTGTGCGC
This sequence comes from Thermoanaerobaculia bacterium, assembly GCA_028285365.1. Lineage (GTDB taxonomy): Bacteria > Acidobacteriota > Thermoanaerobaculia > Multivoradales > Multivoraceae > JANQPS01. The sequence goes on from JANQPS010000824.1 coordinate 13,832, forward strand.
CTGGGGCTCTCGCAGCGCCAGGTCGGGCGTTCGGTCAAGCTGAAGCAGTCGACGGTGTGGGACTACCTGATGCGCTGGCGTGCGTCAGGACTGAGCTGGGATGACGTGGCGTCGCTTGACGACGATGAGCTGGAGCGCCGTCTGTTTCCCACGCGATCGAAACCGAGCCGGGGTCGGCGCCCTCCGGACTTCGTCGAGATGCACCAGGAGCTCAAGCGCAAGGGCGTGACCCTTTCGCTGCTGTGGGAGGAGTACCGGCAGCGTGAGCCCGAGGGCTACGGCTACAGCCGCTATTGCGACCTCTACCGGGAGTGGCGCAAGCAGCTCGAGGTGAGCCTGCGCCAGGACTACCGCGGCGGCGAGAAGCTGTTTGTCGACTACGCCGGCGAGACGGTCGCAGTGAAGGACCGGTCCACCGGTGAGATCCAAGAAGCGCAGATCTTCGTCGCGGCTCTGGGCGCCAGCAATTTCATCTTCGCGGAGGCGACACTCAGCCAGCGACTGCGCGACTGGGTCGGGTCTCATGAGCGCACCTTTGCCTTCATTGGCGGGGTCACCGAGCTGGTGATTCCGGACAATCTCAAGAGCGGGGTGAGTCGTCCCGAGTGGTACGAGCCCGACGTCAATCCGACCTACGCCGAGATGGCCGAGCACTACGGCGTGGCCGTCCTGCCCGCCCGAGTCGGCCATCCGCAGGACAAGGCGAAAGTGGAGAACGCAGTGCTGCAGGTGGAGCGCTGGATCCTGGCGCGGCTGCGAAAGCAGAGCTTCTTCAGTTTCGGCGAGCTCAATCGTGCGATCGCAGAGCTGCTGGTCGAGCTCAACGATCGACCGCTCAAGGTCCTCGGCGTGTCGCGCCGGGATCTCTTCGAGCGCGTCGAGCGTCCAGCTCTCGGTGCGCTTCCGAGCAAACCCTACGACTTTGGACGCTGGAAGAAGGCGCGGGTGGCGCCGGACTACCACGTGGAGCTCGACGGTCACTACTACAGCGTGCCCTACCAGCTGATCAGGGAGCAGCTCGACCTGCGCTGGACCGCGACCACGGTCGAAATCTTTCGTCGCGGCAAACGCCAGGCAGCGCACGCCCGCAGCCAGGTCAAGGGTGGGCACACGACAGTGCGCGAGCACATGCCGAAGACCCACCAGGCCTACCTCGAGTGGACACCACCAAAGCTGCTGGAGTGGGCCCACAAGATCGGGCCGGAGACGGCCAAACTGGTCGAAGAGATTCTGCGCACCAAACCGCACCCGCAGCAGGGCTACCGCGCCTGCCTCGGCTTGCTGCGGCTGAGCAAGGAGTATGGCGAGGACCGCCTCGAGGCGGCCACCACCCGAGCGCGGGCACTCCGCAGTACGAGGTACCAGAGCGTCAAGTCGATCCTCAAGGCCGGGCTCGATCAAGAGCCGCTCGAGCGAGTCGACGACCAGCACACCACCGTGCCTCACGACAATGTCCGCGGCGCCGACTACTACGGCGGCGAGGAGGTGGCGCCATGCTGAGGCACGCGATTCTCGATCGGTTGCAGGAGCTCAAACTGCACGGTATGGCGCGTGCCTTCGAGGAGCAGCTGGAGATGGCCGAAGTGGGCGAGCTGGGCTTCGAGGAGCGACTCGGGCTTCTGGTCGAACGCGAGGCGACCGAGCGCGAGAACCGCTCGCTCACGGCTCGGCTGCGTCGAGCCAAGCTGCGCGAGCAGGCGGCGATCGAAGACATCGACTGGCGAAAGCGACGCGGGCTCGACAAGGCTCAGATCCTGCGCCTCGCCTCGTGCCAGTGGATCCTCGAGCACCTCAACGTCCTGATCACCGGCAAGGCCGGCGTCGGCAAGACCTTCCTCGCCTGCGCCTTGGCACACAAGGCCTGCCGCGAGGGGTACAGCGCCCTCTACATGCGGGTGCCGAGGCTGTTTCGCGAGCTCGCCACCGCCCGCGGCGACGGCAGCTACGACAAGCTGCTCCGCCGCATCGCTCGCACAAACCTGCTCGTGCTAGACGACTGGGGGCTCGCCCCACTCGGCGCTACCGAGCGCCGTGACCTCCTCGAGATCTTCGACGATCGCTACGGCCGCCGCTCGACCATCGTCACCAGCCAGCTCCCGGTCGGCAAGTGGTACGACTCCATCGGTGACCCCACCCTCGCTGACAGCATCCTCGACCGCCTCGTCCACGGTGCCTACAAGATCGACATGGAAGGCGAGTCGATGCGCTCTCAGCGCGCTCGGCGGCAGAAGTCCGTCGTCACCAAGGAGGTCTCAAAAGACGGAGGGAAGGGGAATCGCTGACGCGATTCCAAGAGGGGCTTGCTGGGGAGTCCCAGCCTGCCACCGTAAACTCACTGAATCACGACAAGGGGGTCCGCACAGACCGGGAAACCGGTCACCTACTACTCAAGACAGCGACGCCACAACCGCTACCGGCAAACTGACCGGTTTCGATCGGAATCCCTGACCGCTTTCGTCGGAATAGGCATTGGAGTTGTAGATGCGGATCCACTTCGGCAGGGCGTTGCTCGTTGTCTTGAGCTCCGGTAGATCTTTCCATGAGCCCTTTTGCGGCTGAGGGTATGGATGAGGGCTCGGCCTTGGCCTTATTCTGGGCTCGATAGGGACGGCAGGCTCGAGGACGAAACTGCCAGTGATGCGCGAAAGACTGAGTTCGGCATTCTCGATCACACTCCCACCTTCCAGACGATGATCCGCGACCACGACAGCCTTCATCTGGTCGAAGAGGATGCTCGAGGGGGAGCGCCACCGAAGTAGCTGAAAGCCTCGTCCCTGAAAAGGGGCCTGCATGTCCTGGCACTCGAAGAAGCGAGGCCAGAGCATGCGCGAGTAGCCCAGGACCACTAGCAGTGCGCAGCGCACGCCCAAGGGCAAGCGAAATGCGCAGAGTCCACTTGCTCTTGATGGCCGGGAGGAGTCTCGAGCGGGCGGCCGGATCGGCAGCAGGCAACAGGACGAACCGTCCGGAAGTACTCCTTCACCTGGCCGTAGCCACCTTCGTACCCGGCAGCACGCAGCTCTTCGAAGATCCGCAGTGCACTCAGCCTCGGAAACTCCTCCAGTCGCGCATGGATGATCCCGCGATAGTCGTCGATCTTGCGCTTGACC
>JANQPS010000832.1 GCA_028285365.1 Thermoanaerobaculia bacterium
CGCGGGCAGTTGCAGAATCTCTCGTCGCGAAGATCTCACGAGGTCACTCCCTTCGTCGCCGGATCGTTGACGGGATGGTTGGTCGTGCGTATCGGTGCAGCCTATCCCGCGGACGGATCGTTGCGCCGAGGCTCCCGAGCCTGAAGCTCAGCGCAGCCGTGAGGCGATTCTCTCCAACGTGTCGGACAGTGACTCCACGCGGGCTCGGTTCTGACGACCGTTGACCTCGACGTCTCCGAGCTGCGACGCGAGCTCGGTGAGCTCCGAGGCCACCCGAGCGTTCGAGGCGCCGCCAAGAGCGCGCTCAGCGCGGTCGAGTGCTGTCCTCATGGCAGACGACTGATCGGCGGGGAGGGCATTGCTGCGGCCGAGCTGATCAAGGTAGGCGCGGGCGACTGCTGGCTCGGCGGGCCACTCGATCCTCTTCTGCTGCTGGACGTTGACGATGTCGGGTCGCACCAGAGCCGCCGCGTCGAGCTCGTTCTGGGTGAGAAACTCGCTGGGCGTCAGTCTGAGGACGTCGAGGCCGCGCGCGATCTCGGTGCCGTAGATGAAACCGTTGTACCAGTACGCGGACCAGTGACCAGCTGTGATCAAGGTCTCGGCATCGACCGGCCCACGGTCGAAGTAGGCGATTTCGAAGGGGTTGGACGAGTCGGTGAAGTCGAACACCGAGATGCCGCCCTGATACCAGGCCTGCACCATGATGTCGCGTCCGGGAACGGGTACCAGCGAACCGTTGTGGGCTACACAGTTTTCGGTATCGGTTTGTGGCGCCGGCATCTTGAAGTAGCTGCGGAACTCGAGCTTGCGATCGACGATGTCGAACACCGCGTTGGCACCCCAGGTCTGTGGATCAAAAGGACGGCACCGCGGACGGGTGCCGCCGCCCCACTCGTCGGTGAAGACGACCTTCGTGCCGTCGTTGTTGAAGGTGGCCGAGTGCCAGAACGCAAAACCGGGATCGACCACTTCGTCGATGCGCACCGGGTTCTCCGGGTCGCTGATGTCGAGGAGGATGCCGTTGCCGGAACAGGCGCCGCCGGCGATGCCCATCTCGGCGAAGACCGTCACGTCATGGCAGCGGTTGGTGACCCGGGTCTCCTGAGTGCCGGGCCCGTGATCGCCGCCCTGCCAGAGACCTGCGATGTCACCGGTCTCGAGATCGGCAAAGATGCGAGGCGAGCTCACGATCCGCGCCTCGGACGGGTTGTCGACAGGAATCTTGATGATGTCGATGCTGAACAGCGACGTGTTCGGGTCTTCTCCCGGGCTCGCGTCGGAACATCCGTCCAGCTCTTCACCGGGACGCGGGTCGTTGGTGCCCGAGTTGATGACGTAGACGTTGCCCTCGTCGTCTGGGTCGGTCATGACCGAGTGGGTGTGTGAGCCACGGCACGTCTGCACCGCCGCCACCTGCACCGGGCTCGTGACGTCGCTGATGTCGAAGACACGCACGCCGCGGAAGCGCTCTTCGCTGACTTTCTCGGCGACTCCCTGAAGACCACAGTCGAGTCGGCCGCGGGTCTCCTGGGCGGACATGATCAGCAGGTCGCCGACGATCGAGACGTCGCCCTGGCCACCCGGGCAGACGACCGACGCGAGCAGCCGCGGCTCGGTCGGGTCTTCGACGCTGTAGGTGTTGAAGCCGTGGTAGCTGCCCTCGACAACGAGGTCGTTGCTGAAGGCGATGTCCGAGTTGGCGAAGTCGAGAAGGGGAGTGCTCCGACGGGATCGTTCGCTCTCCTCGCCCTCGGCGCCACGGCCTTCGGAACCTTCGGTGGTCGCGGCGCTCGCGGTTTGTGCGTCGCCCGTCGGCTCGGCTGCGGCGTCTGCTCCTTCTTCTTCGCTCTCCTCACGTTCAGGAGGAACCGGCAAACCAGCCGGGTTGTCCGGGTCGAAGAAGCCTGGCGGTTTGGGAAGCGCGGCCACGAGCTCCATGTTCAAGATCGCGATCTCTGCGTCGAGGAAGCCAGGGGCCAGCCCTACCCGGGGATCGTCGGAGAGACCGGAGAGCATGCTCGCCATGCGTGCAATCTCGGCACTCTGGTCGGCAACGATCTCGGACGTGAAGGCGAAGATCGTGGGCTCCTGTGCGGCACCCTCGCTGTCGAGCAGCTCGTCGACCATGATCAGTGCTCCGTCATGGTGCTGGATCATGAAGTCGAGGAACAAGCGGTCGAAGTCGATGCCGCTCGCCGCTTCGAGCTGCGCCATCTGCTCCGGCGAGAGCATGCCTGGCATCATCTCGGCGCCGTGCGCGTGGTGGTCGTGAGCGCCGGTGATTTCCTGACCGTTGGAGCGCAGCCACTCCTGCATCATGCCGATCTCGTCTTCTTGAGAGAGCTCGATGCGCTTGGCGAGTCGGCGCATCTCCTCACTCTGGGTCCGGGTCTCGAGCAGCTCGGTCATCTCGAGGGCTTGAGCGTGGTGGGAAATCATCCCCTGCATGAACTTGACGTCGGCGTCGGTGAACCGGATCGCCGCAAGATCCGTGGCCTCTTCGACGGTGATCTCGCGATTGGGTTCCCCCGGGGCACCTGGCTGGATGATCTTCGGTTCTTGTGCCGATGCGAACAGCGGTAGAAGCAGGGCCAGAAGGCCCGTAGCGACGGCAAGCTTGGAGAGATTCTTCTGTCGAGTCACGGCGCCACTCCTCGTCGTTTCGCGTGTTCGGCACGTCTTCGTTGCCGACTTCGATCACACGGTCTGGTGACCGGGAATCTTAGCCTCCCGGGGAGACTCGTCACCTGGCTCTGGTGGAGCCGATAGGGAGTTGTGTGGGAGCACGCTACGCTTGCGTCATGCCTCTCACATCCGGGGCCCGGCTATCCTGAGGTGATGGCTCATCTAGGTGTGCACACGGCGGGCGAGACGACGTCGGGAGTCTCGGTCTGTGTCGCAGTCCTGGTCGTGGCTCTGGTCGGCGCGTGTTCGCCGCCGGCCGTGGCGCAGGAGAGGGCGCCGAGAGATCGGGTCGAGACGAGGCTGTCCGAGTTCGTTCACGGTTCCGTTCGTGTGCTCAGCGATGGTGATGCAGAGTCTGCCCTCGATCTGGCCAAGCGCTTCGACGCCGCGATCGCAGGTATCCATCAGCTCGTGACCGTCTTGGGGTGGGGGGAACTGAAAGACGACTCTTCTCCGGCCGCGCACGGACGTGCAGGCCGTTTGGACGGATCGCGCGAAGTCTTCGTC
>JANQPS010000839.1 GCA_028285365.1 Thermoanaerobaculia bacterium
GTCACCGGACGGCAAGTGGCTCGCCTTCTCCATGCTGGTCCCGACGCCGCCGCCCGACATCGCCAAGATGGTACCCATGCCGCCAGGCGCCGAGTGGGCCACTCCGGCCAAGGTCGTCGACCGCCTCAACTATCGCTTCGACCCGATCGGCAACCTGCCCCGTGGCGAATGGCATCTCTTCGTGCTCCCGGCCGAAGGCGGCACGGCGCGTCAGCTGACGTCGGGCGACGTGTCGTTTGGTGGCCCGGGACTGCGAGCTGGTGGGCCACCGGTGTGGACGCCTGATGGCCAATTCCTCCTGATCGCGGCGAACCACCGTCCCGAGTCCGATCTCGAGCCACTCGATTCCGAGGTCTACGAGGTCTCGGCCAAGGACGGCAGCTATCGAGCGCTCACCAACCGTCGCGGCCCGGACTCCGCCGTCCAGGTCTCGCCCGACGGCAAGTCGATCCTGTACACCGGATTCGACGACCGCTATCAGGGTTATCAGCTGACCTACGTCTACCAGGCCAACCGCGACGGATCCAATCCGCGCGTACTGACCGACGAGCTCGGACGCAGTGCCTCGGGCCCCAGGTTCTCGCCGGACGGCAAGTGGATCCTGTTCAACTCCGACACCGAGGGGCGCTCGCGACTGATGCGTCAGCCCAACGGTGGTGGTGAGCTCGAGACCGTCATCGAAGATCACGGCGGCTCGGTGAGCGGCTACGCCGCGGCCGGCGGCACGTCGATGGCGAACGACGGCACGATTGCTTTCGTGGACTCGTCACCCGAGCGCCCAGGCGATGTTCACGTCGCCCGACCAGGCGAAACGCCGGTTCGGCTCACCCAGGTCAACGCCGACGTGCTCGACAATCGCGAGGTCGCCTCGCTCGAAGAGATCTGGTTCGAGTCGAGTCACGACCAGCGCAAAGTGCAGGGCTGGATCCTCAAGCCGCCCGGCTTCGAGAGCGGCACGCGCTACCCGCTCATCCTCGAGATTCACGGCGGTCCGTTTGCGGCGTACGGTCCCCGCTTCGATCTCGAAAAGCAGCTCATGGCATCCGCTGGCTACGTCGTTCTGTACACCAATCCACGCGGCAGCACGAGCTACGGCGAAGACTTCGGCAACCTCATCCATCATGACTACCCCGGCGACGACTTCTATGACCTCATCTCGGGAGTCGACGCAGTCATCGACAAAGGCATCGCCGACCCTGAGCAGCTCTACGTCACAGGTGGCAGCGGCGGCGGCGTGCTGACCAGCTGGGTCGTCGGGCGCTCCGACCGTTTCAAGGCTGCGGTCACCGTCTACCCGGTGATCAACTGGGAGTCATGGGTGCTCACCGCCGACATCCCGGCTTTCGGCTACCGCTACTGGTTCCCCGGACTCCCATGGGAGGAGCCCGAGAACTACGACAAGCGCAGCCTCTTGTCAGTCGTCGAGAACGTCACGACGCCGACGATGGTGCTCACCGGTGAGGTGGACTACCGCACCCCGATGTCGGAATCGGAGCAGTACTACACCGCTCTCAAGCTGATCGGCACCGAATCCGTTCTCGTGCGCGTTCCGGACGAGAATCACGGCATCCGACGGCGCCCGAGCCACTGGATGCAGAAGATCGCTCACATCATCGGTTGGATGGACCGCTATCGCGAGAGCGTCGACGACCAGGGCACAGCGACGATGCCCTGAAGGCCCTCACCCGGCCGTCACCAGCCCCAGGCCATCAGCGGCCAGGATCTTGAAGCCGCGACAGCTCTTCTGCCAGGAGATCGAAGACAAATCGAATTCGACGACTGGTGTGGAGCTCGCGGTGGGTGACCAGCCAGACCGGCACCTCGATGGGAGGCAAGCTGGGAAGCACGACCTCCAAGGTCCCGCGCGGCTCGGCCATCGCCATCGTCGTGATGCTCACCCCTGCACCCTGCTCGAGTAGGGCCAGGAGCACCGTGCTGCTCGACGTGTGGATCTTGATCTGGTCGCGCGTGATGGGAACACCACGAGACGAGAGCTCGACGACCATCCTGTCCGGATCGTCGAGACCCACGAAGTCGAGACGTTGGAGATCATCCACCGACTCCGGGCGGCCCACACGGTCGAGATAAGCCGTAGCCGCGAAGAGTCGAGCCGTCATGATCGCCACTCGCTTGGCTATGAGCTCTCCATGTTCAGGCCGGGCATGGCGGATCGCGATGTCCGCCTCTCGCCTCCCGAGATCGCGCACTCGATTCGAGGCCAGGATCTCCAGCTCCACCAGAGGCGCCTCTTTGCGGATCCGAGCCACGATTTGCGGCAGGTGGTAGGTCGCCACGAGCTCGGTGGCAGTGATCGTGACCTGGCCTTCTACCGCCTGAGACTGGCCTGAGGCCACCAGAGAGATCCGCGTGGCGGCCTCACCCATCTCACGAACGTGCTCGAGGAGCTCCACGCCGGGAACAGTCAGGGTCATCGACCGATGTCCCCGCTCGAACAGGGTGACCCCCAAAGCTCGCTCGAGTGCGCTCACCTGCCGGCTGAGGGTGGGCTGCGTCGAGTCGAGTGCCCTCGCTGCCGCCGACAGGGAGCCTTCTTCGGCCGTCGCGAGGAAGGCGCGCACCTGATTCCAGTCGAAAGAAACAGCCTTCCAGTTCATCGATATCCGTATACCAAGTATGCCATCAGACGCCTTCTGACATCGCTACTCGTATCGCACAATCGCAGTCGGTCGCAGGGCCGTCCCACGAGATGCCGAAGCGATGGCTCATCGAGGAAGCCCCTACGGCCGCACTCTCTAGACACTCTCTAGACACGATCTAGACACGATCTAGACACGATCTAGACACGATCTAGACACGATTAGACACGATCACACGACATCTGAGACTCGAGGAAACAGCCATGGCTACTCTCACTCTTCGCCGTCGCGACGCTCAAGTTCGCTTCTGGGACCGTATCGCCGAACGCTACGCTCGCAAGCCGGTTCCGGACCAGGCCGTCTATGAATCCAAGCTGACCAGGACCAGCGGTTATCTCTCCCCAACGGATCGAGTCCTCGAAGTCGGGTGCGGAACTGGTACGACGGCGCTACACCACGCAGGTCAGGTCACGTCTGTGCATGCCGTCGACGCGTCGGCCAAGATGATCGAGATCGCCCGCTCAAAAGCAGCGGCCGTAGGAGCAGACAATGTCACCTTCGAGGTCGGCAGCGTCGAGCAGCTGAGCGTGGGCGCGGACCCGTACGACGTCGTTCTCGCCCACAGCCTGCTGCATCTCGTAGCGGATGTCCCGACAGCTCTTCGACGACTCATGCAAAACCTTCGGCCGGGAGGCCACCTGATCATGAGCGTGCCCTGCCTCCGCGACAGTGCTGCCTGGCTCCGTTACATCGGCCCGCTCGGAAGTGCCTTGGGTCTCTGGCCCAGGGTGACGATGTTCAGTGAGGCGACGTTCATGGAGTGGCTCGAAGACGCCGGTTTCGAGACCGTCGAACGCTGGGCTCCGTCACCAAGGCGCGGGTTGTATCTGGTGGCTCGAAAGGTCCGCTGACCCCGCGGCCTCCCAGACCGCGCAAGGCCAGGGGCCAAACAGCGGCGGGCGAGACCGACTCCACCGTCAGGAGAGGACCTCGCCTCTTCCGACGAACTAGTCGTCAGAGTCGCGGTCGGACTGACTCCTCATCCAGAAGCTGCGCATCTCCTCGAAGCCGCGGCTGGTCATCGGAAACCAGGTCTTGAAAAACTGCTCGGGATCGATCCGATTCAGATTTTCCCGCATGCGCTCCGCCATCGCCTGCATCATCTCCTCCTGAACGGAGGTGACGTCGGGAAGACCAAAGAACTGGCGCGCTTCCTGTGGGGTACAGTCGATATCCAGTTTGATTTTCATGAACCGATCCTAGCCGGGTTCTGCGGCCAGCTCGCTTGCGACGGCCACGCGAGAGCTCGGCTCATCCGTCTACACCCGAAGGCGCAAGCGACGTAGCAAGCTCCGCCGAACGGTGTGGCTCGAGGGCCGCCACCGATGTCTACCGTCCGCGCATCGCTCGTCGTACTCCTCGCTTGCGCAAGTTGTCTCGCGTTCGGCTGCGCGCCAGCTGAAGACGCTCCTGCTTCGGCGGCGCCCGCGTCGGGTCTGGCGCCACTGGGTGCAGCCGACTTCGAGAAGACCCAGCAGCTGGTCGAGATGCGCGATGGCAAGAGACTCAACACCGAGGTCTACGTGCCGACGCGCGGGGACGGTCCTTGGCCGATCCTCTTCACGCGCACACCTTATGGCCTCAACCACGAAGACTCCGGCCTGCACACGGCGCTCAACGGCGGGTATCGAGAGCTCGCGGAAGACGGCTACATCTTCGTCTTTCAGGACATCCGCGGACGCTACGAGTCCGATGGCACCTTCGTCATGCTGCGCCCACCCAAGAGCGCTACCGGCGCCGAGATCGACGAAGGGACCGACACCAACGACACGATCGACTGGCTGCTCGAGAACGTCGAAGGCAACAACGGTCGAGTCGGCATCCTCGGCATCTCGTATGGCGGCTGGCTCACGGTCATGGCCATGATCGAGCCACACCCGGCGGTCAAGGCGGTGTCACCTCAGGCGTCACCCGCCGACATGTATCTGGGAGACGACTTCCTCCACAACGGCGCGCTACGCCTCGGGCCAGCCTTTGGCTACGTCGCCCTGATGGAGTCCGGGAAGACCAACAGTCCTTTCGACTTCGATCAACACGACACGTACGAGTGGTACCTCGACCTCGGCCCCCTCGCCAATGCCGACGAACGGTACTTCAACGGTCGGATGCCGAGCTGGAACGCCTTCATGGAGAACCCCAACTACACCGAGTACTGGCAGCGGCTGTCCGTCACGCCGTACCTGGAGAGCACGCCCACTCCCACGCTCAACGTGGCCGGCTGGTGGGACGCGGAAGACCTCTACGGTCCCTTGGCCATCTACGAGAAGCTCGAAGAGACCGACGAGGCGAACCACAACCACCTCGTCGCAGGCCCGTGGCGCCACGGCGGCTGGTCGCGGTCGGACGGTTCATCTCTGGGAGACATCCCGTTCGACTCCAAAACCGCCGTTACCTACCGAGAAGAGATCCAACGCCCGTTCTTCGAGCACTACCTCCACGGCGCGGGCGACGAACCCTGGGCCCCCGACGACGCGATCGTGTTCCAGACGGGTGGCAACGAGTGGCAGCGCTTCGCCGACTGGCCACCAGCGACGACCACCAGCCCGCTCTATCTCGACGGTAAACGCAGCCTCGGCTTCTCGGCCCCGACCGACAGCGCCGCAGCTGACAGCTACGTCTCCGACCCGGCAAACCCGGTGCCCTACATGCCGCGTCCGATTCCGGGCTTCTGGCAGGGGGGCCAGGCGCTCTGGAAGGTCGAAGACCAACGCTTCGTCGATCGTCGCCCCGACGTCTTGAGCTACGAGACCGAGCCACTCGAGGAAGACGTCGTCATCGCCGGTCCGATCGTCGCCGAGCTGTTTGCGACCACCACCGGTGACGACGCCGACTGGGTCGTCAAGCTGATCGACGTCTTCCCTGACGAAGTGCCCGAACAGCCGGAGCTCGGCGGCTATCAGCTGATGATCGCGGACGAGGTGTTTCGTGGACGCTTCCGCGAGAGCTTTACCGATCCGAGCCCTATCCCGAGCGGCGAGATCGTCGAGTACACCATCGACCTGGGTGACCGCTTCCATCGGTTCCGCGCGGGCCACCGCATCATGGTTCAGATCCAGAGCACCTGGTTCCCGCTCATCGATCGCAATCCGCAGACTTACGTCGTTCCGGTCGAGGCCACCGAAGAGGACTACGTGGCAGCAACGCACACGATTCATCGCTCGGCGGCGGCCGCGTCGAGAATTGTCCTCCCGGTGCTCGGGAACTAGACAGCCCCGGCTTCGTTCGGGTCGCCTTCTTTCGGGGTGCCGGACTCGAGCTCCAGACTCCGACGGTAGGGGCTGAGCGCGCGCCACAGCGCAAATGACGAGATGACGTGAGCAACGACGCTGACGACCAGGATCGAACGTCCCACCTGGGCCGCATCCTGAAACCAGTGATCGGTGAGTAGGGCTACGGCCAGAGGGCCAAAGGCGAGCCCGAGGAAGTTGGCGATCACCGCGTAAGCAGCCGTGACCAGGCCCCGCATCCGGTTCGGGACCAGCTCCTGAAGTGTGGCAATGGCGCAGCCGACCCCTACGGCAGAGCACAGAGTCGCTCCGACGATGCCCAACATCGCCACGACGTCGTTGGAGGCGAGCGGATAGAGGATCCCGAATGGGAACCACACCAGCGATCCGAGCAGCGCGACTCGAATCTTGGCGTCACTTCGGCCGCGGGCAACCCAGCGATCGGCGATCCATCCACCAAGGAGAACTCCGATCACGGCCGTCACCATGCCGTTGAGGCCGAACCACAGACCGATCTTCTCGATCGACCAGCCGTGTGCTCGCACGAAGAACGCGGGGAGCCAGCTGCCTACCCCGTAGCTCGAGAACGCGAGGCTTGCGAAACCCAGGTGGTGGAAGAAGATGGTCGATCGATGCCGCCGGTACTGTGCCTTCACATCCTCGAAGCTCGGAGGAGGCGCCTTGGCGCCCTGTCCCTTGCGCTCAGGCTCCTGAACCGTCACCAGGAGGAGCAGCAGGGGAACAAATCCAGCGACACCGATGACCAGGTAGACCATCTGCCACGGCTTGACCAACCCCAGAACCGGCAACGTCACGTCACCGATTCGCTGGGCCACGCCCACGAGGACACCGCCGATCAGAGAGGCCAGGCCGGCACCGATGTAGGCACCGGTCATGTAGACGCTCATCGCCGTCGCCAAGCGCTCCTTGCGGACCGTGTCCGAGATGATCGAAGGCGCGGCCGGCCCCAACGTCGCTTCCCCGACACCAACTCCCATGCGCAGCAGGAACAACATTCCGAAGCTCCTCGCGCGCCCCGAGAGCGCGGTCGCGAGGGTCCAGAGAAACAGCCCCACAGCAACCAGCCGCACTCGATTGCCGCGGTCCGCGATCATCCCGAACGGAACTCCCATGATCGCGTAGAAGGCGGCAAACGCGAGCCCCAACAGCAGACTCATCTGGGTGTCTGTGAGCCCTAGGTCTGCCTTGATCGGCTCGACCAGCAACGCCAGGATGCCGCGATCGAGAAACGAGAAGATGAGCAGCAGGGTCATCATGCCGACGACCCACCATTGCCGGATAGCAGTCATGGAAATCTCCGGAACAGAGCCCGTCAAAGACGCAGGCTCTCGGATTGGCGCAACGAATCGTGCGGGCAACTTACCTCACATGCGAAAGCACGGGCGGGGAGTGAGTTGGCGAGTTGGGAGCGGAAGATCCTCTTTGATCTCAGAGCCCGGCCAGAGGGCGACAAAGCCCGACACGAGTAGGCTCTGGCCATGACCCGCGCCACTGGCTCCGCCGACCTGCCACTCCACGGCGGCCGTGTCCCACAGTGGCTGGCCACTCGCATGGCGACCCTGGGCCGTCTCGTCGTCGAGACGACGGTTCACCACTACGGGCGCGACGAACTCCTCGCGAGGCTCGCAAACCCCTTCTGGTTCCAGTGTTTTGGCGCCGTCATGGGAATGGATTGGCACTCTTCGGGAATCACGACCTCGGTCCTGGGAGCCCTCAAACGCGGCCTCGAGCCGGTGTCCGACGAGCTCGGCCTCATCGTCTGTGGTGGGCGAGGACGCCACTCGCGCCGGACACCCGACGAGCTCATCGCGGCTGGTGAGCGCACAGGTCTGCCGGGTGACGAGCTGGCGCGGACGTCGAAGCTCGTCGCCAAGGTCGACAGCGCCGCCGTCCAGGACGGCTTCGACCTCTACCTGCACGGCTTCATCCTCGCCCACGATGGCAAGTGGGTCGTCGTTCAGCAGGGCATGAACACCGCTCTCCATCAGGCTCGGCGCTACCACTGGCACTCCGAGTCCACCGAAGACTTCACCGAGGAGCCTCACACGGCGATCGAGAGCGACTCGCTGAGCCCGGCTGGGGCCACGCCACGCACGACGCCCGAACTCATCACCAATCTCACCGACCTGAGCGCACGCGACTCCAAAGCCGCCCAGCTAGCGCTCATCGAAAGCCCCGACCAGGTCGTCGACGAGATCGCCCGGCTCGAGGGTCGCAACCTCAACGCAACGCTTCCGCATCTCGACCTTCCGGCGCACCACGAAGTGCTCGCAGAGGACGTCGTCCTTCGGCGACTGCACTCGACGCTCCGGGCGGTCGCCGACCGGGGACCGGAAGACTTCTCGGAGCTACTCTTGCAGCCTGGCGTCGGCGCCCGCACGGTGTTCTCACTGGCAATGGTCGCCGAGGTCATTCACGGCGCCGAGCACCGCTTCGACGACCCGGGCCGCTTTTCTTTCGCCCACGGCGGCAAAGACGGTCACCCTTTCCCCGTTCCCCTCGACGTTTACGACGAGACCATCCGCGTGCTCAAGGATGCTCTCGAGCGCGGCCGCCTCGGCAACCAGGAGCGGCTGAGCGCGATCGAACGCCTCGACCGGCAGGCCCGCCGAGTCGATACCTGGGCACGAGGACCGTCGTTTGGTGACCTCGTGGCTCGGGAGCGAGCCGAGTCGCGATCACTCGGCGGACGCACCGTCATGGACGATGCGGCCGCACGCCGCTCACCTGGACGGTCGACTCCGAAGAGGTCAGCGACTCGAGGACAGCGCTCGCTGTTCGACCGATGATCGTGATGTCGCGAGGGTGACGAGACCACCGGCATCGTCCAGCCGCCCACCGCATCAGGAGCAGCGCGCCGAGACCGAGCTGGACAAATCCACCGAGGTCGCCGGCGTGATCGTGGGGCGTCATGAGGTCTTCGGGTGGCCGAATCGATCGAAGGTGGCCGGGCAGCCTGCGCGCCTCTCAGGTCGTCGACTCCCGAGTCTCTGAGGGCCAGGAGGTCGGCGCCGGCGCCGGGCTGGTCTCTGAGGTCGAGTGGCCCTGGGGAATCGTGCAGGGGCTACCCGCTCTCGTGGCGCGAGATCTCGCAGCGCTTCGAGGACCTCGGCGGCTGGTCTCAGACATTCACTCTCGCGAAGCGGTTTCGGTGGTGAGCGTGGTTCTTTCCATAGGGCTGACAGTCTTTTCTGGGCTTCTCAACGTGGAAGCCAGCCTCTATGTCACAATGACATAGTCGAGAGAGTCATGCTATTCCATAGGAGAGTCTCCATGACTTCGTTTCGGTGGGCCCTCTCGGTGCCTGTCCTCATCATGCTTGGTCTCTGTGTGACAACGCAGAGCCCGCTCGCAGCCCAATCGGCGGTCTGTGCCGCCGCCGCGGAGCTGGTGAATGCAACTGAGCCAGCCGACAGTCCTCGGCCCGATGAATCAGCGGAGCTGCTGGCCCTTTGGTATGCCGACGGTCTCATCGCGGACGGCGCGCTCTACGACCGGATCCGCCTGGATCTGGCGCAGGCGGCGCATCACTTTCCGGACCTGGACCTCTGGCGGGTCGAGCGTAGACAGCATCCGGGCCTCGGTCCCAGCGTCACTTTCGTCGACGTAGCGGCGAAAGAACACGCTCAGCAAGGCTTGAACGAGGGTTTCAACTGTTTGATCGATCTGCTCGAGGCCAGGGATGTCTTCTTTGGCCCCCTGCGCTCGGTTTACGTCCGCTTCGACAGTTACTACGAACCTGCTCAGACAAGCTCGCTGTTCGGAGAGGTCGAAGACGTCCTAGCGGCAGGGCCCAATTTCTTTTCTGGAGTCGTGGACACGGGTTGCTTCCACAGCCCGGACGGTGTCAGCCGGGTGTACTTCCTCGAAGAGCAAGTACTTCGATTCCCGCTGTCACCCCCAAGATTGGGCAACGTCGAGCGTGTGGAGCTTGGTCCTGGCGGCATCTCGGTCGAAGAATTCGACCAACGTCTCGACGCCCCTTGGCGAGCCGAGCTCGAAGCGTGTTTGGAGCGTCAGCTTTCGGGTGAGCTGGATCTTGTCCTTCAGACAACGGAGATTCCGACGCTCTCGGACATCAGCCTTCTAGCGCTCGTCCTAGCGCTTATGGGCGCGGGCGTCGTGTGGTCTCGGACGTATCAGTGACGTATCAGTAATGGTGCCGAGAGGCGAACGCGACCGCCATCAGCTCTGTTTGATCGGCAGCAGCGCGGCGCCAAAAGGGCTTACGCGTTCGGCTCAGCTCCCCGGCGCCAGAGACCAGCGCAGCAAGCCACCTTCGAACCCTAACGAACTCGGTCGTGCAGTGAATCGCTCATGGCGAACTCCGATGTCGTCAGACGGCCGGAAGGGCTCGACATCGACCGGCCACCCGAGCTTTCCTCGCCAGGTTGGTGGAGCGTTGAACTCCCGGTGGGTCGAGTGGTTGATGGGCTGGCCGATCGGGTGGTCCAGCTTAGAGCCCTTGGAAACGGACAAGTTCAGCAGTGGTCGCGGCACCATGGCGGCTGCTCTCCGCGGAGCTGACATGACCAAGCCCGGCCGGTCACCAGCGCCGCTACTGGAACCGCATCGAGCGAGAGGCACGACTCAAGGCCAGGAAGAAGGCCTCGAAGCCGCCGCGGAAACCCCCCAAGCGCGGCGCCGAGCTCAAGTGGGACCGCTCGTCCTGGACCTCGTCGAGAAGGTCCGTCAGCTACGGGGCTGGGAGGGCAAACCGCAGGACGTCATCGCCGGGGCGCTCAGTAGAGGTTTCGAGCTCGCTCCAATCTCCCCGGAAAAGCCATCGGAAGCCCCGCTTGTACGCTCGAATACCGCGGAACGCCCAAGCACAGGCAACTCGTCATCAGTCGCTGGTCTCGGAACCGCTTGGATTACACAGCTCCGAGTTGTGGTCCCGATCGGGGGCGGCTGGCGCGACATCACGGTCGCCGACCCTCTCTACAAGCATGTTGTGTTTCCAGTGAAGCCGATACCGCTAGAGGCAAGCAAAGTCGGAGTCGTACTAGAGATTCCCGACACCAACCTTGGAGTTGCAGAGGGCTCTAAGGGACGGCCGACACGTGTTCCAGGCCTTCTATCAATCGTCATATCGGAGCGAACCATCGGGAGTGACAATCCTGCCTCAGCAGGCACAGGTGCCAGCGGGCGAGCTAGCGCAACACAACTCTTCGTTTCGATTTAACTTGCCGGACCCTTCGGCTGCCACTCGCAGTGACGTCGTTGATCCGCTCACCGAGAAACTCAGCGAGGACATCGCAGTCGTCGGACACTGATTCGATGTGCAGTAGTGTCTATCTTTGGTATCGCCAACGTTCGGTAGTTCGCGATTCGTGTCGGCAGGATGAGGTGTTGGAGTTGGGTTTGGATCAAGCAAGAATCGCCACTTTGGGTCTGCTCTTCTGCATAGCAGGACTTTGTGCCTCGTGTGGGGGCGAGGACATCTCTCCCATCGAGAAACCGAAAGTGGTGCTCGTGGGCATTGATGGAGCCACGTGGTCGGTTCTCGATCCGATGCTAGAGCAGGGTGAGCTCCCCAATCTGGAACGTCTGATCAGCAACGGGTCAAGAGGAGTACTGCTTGCGCGAGGACCTTTGGTCTCACCGCCAATCTGGACCACGATCGCGACCGGCCGACCGCCGTACGAGCATGGCATTCATGGTTTCTTCTACAAGGAGGGGGAACAGGAGCTTCTAGTCGACTCGAGTCAGAGGAAAGTGTCGGCCCTATGGAACTGGATGGGTTGGCTTCGACGCACAGTAGGTATTGCTGGATGGTGGTCGACCTGGCCAGCTGAGAAGGTGAACGGCTGGATGCTGACAGACCGATTTGCTCGCAATCAGTGGAGCTATTGGCCCGGTGGCTCGCACGAGCGACTGGTGAGTCATCCGCCGGAGCTTGCCGAGAGGTTTCCCGGAGTGGACTCACCGGAAGCACTCTCGTGGACTGAAGAGATCAAGAGCTTCGCTGAATTCACTGATGAAGAGTGGAATCAGATTCTCGAGATGGAAAAGCCGATTCCATACAACCCTCTCAGCGATCTAAAGTTCGCCTTCGTCTCGCAACGCTCGTACGAAGAGGCCTTTCTGGAGCTACTGAGCGAGGAACAGCCGGATCTGGCCAGCATCTTCCTTATAGCCAATGATCCTATTTGCCACAGCTTTTGGCACTACTATGAGCCCGAGCAGTTCGAAACCGTGGACGAGAACGAGGTACGCCGCTTCGGGTCCGTTATTGAACGGCACTGGCAGCACCTCGACGGCTTCCTGGGCCGGCTTCTTGCCGTTGTGGCCCCGAGCGACACGACGATCGTTCTTGTGTCAGATCACGGCTTCGAGGCCAATCCCAAGCTCGATCCAGCCGGCGACCACACTCCACAAGGGATTTGGCTTGCGTCCGGAGACAGTGTTGCAAGGGGCAGGGACCAACAACTCACGATGCTAGACATTGCGCCCGTAGTTCTTAGGTTCCTCGGCGAACCGATACCCGAAGATCTCCCAGGGCGGAATCCCGAAAACCTCGTCTCGGAGGGATTTGCGGAACGCTATCCGAGCAAGACGGTGCCGACGTTCGAGATCATGTTCGAACCGCAAGAGAAGCCGAGCCTGCTGGGCCCAGGTGACGAGGAGATGCGGCAGCGTCTAGAGTCTCTAGGCTATCTCGACAACTGAGGGTCACGGACTCGCGCCACAGAAAGTTGAGTACCTCCGCCAACCTTCTGGTCAGGCACGCGTTGCGCGTGACGAGGGGCAACCGGCGGGAAGTAGTCGAAGTGAGCGCTAGGACGACCCCAACGTGTCCTTCGATTGCAACACCCACAACCACCGTTCGACCTGTCGCCCTCGGCAGCGCTGCTGTCGAGCCGATCTAGCTCGCCGGTCCCTTCGGCTGCCATTCCCCATGGGGGTGGCTGATTCGCTCGCCTCGGTCTCCGCCGACGTCGCGTTGCCGCGGTGATCACGCTCCGGGCAGATGACCCTGTGAAATCTCTCACTGAGACCTGATCCCGACCTCCGACGAGGCGACTCCGTCAAGAACCGCACTCGCCGCGACTCATCGTCAGACGCTCGCTGCTGCGACTCGCTAAGTCTTAGCTGGGGCCGCAGCCGCTATCTGGCGTTCCTACCTGATGCCGTTGTGGGCGGCATAAGCGTCGAAGCCTTGCTGCTCACAACCGCTCAGAGTTCCCACGCTGTTTTCGATGGCGTTCTCGAGCGCGTCATCGTAATTCCAGATGCTCAAAGGGTAGTCGCCAGTTCGATCATTCTCCCGGACCGCACGGTAGATCCGAAACATGTCCAGCCGGCTTGGCTGACTGGCGCAGCCCGCTACCGTGTAGAAGTCCCAGAGAAACCTCAGGTAGTCCCCCTTGGTCGAGATCGACCCTGCACTGATTCCACACCAGTTCTCCGAGAAGCCTCCCGCACTGCCGTCGCCGCCGACGTTGTCCCAGACCTCGGCATCGAAGGCGATACCGCGATAGGTGTAGGTAGCCCTCGAGGCTTTGTGGTTCCAGACCTTGGTCGAGTAGAAGTCGGCGAACGCCTCCTTGAACGTCTGAGAGTTCCACTCGAGCGAGTTCATGTCGTAGCGATCGACGTTGATGCAGTCGCTGCCCTGCGGAGGACTGGACGTGTTCACCCATCCGGGTGGGTCCCACGTCTGGTCGCGCGGGTTGTCGTCGCCGTCATAGCCGTAGTAGAGCCTGAGCATCGCGTGCCCGAGCTCGTGAGTCACCAGCATCTTCTCGCGAGCGTCGCTCGTTGTGCCGGCGCAGCGACCGATGCGCAAGAGATGCGCGTTGTCACTCTCGATGTAGTGCTCGGCGCTGCCGTGGATCGACCCGGAGTCATCACAGTCCGCCTCGTCGAACCCGATCGAGATCGTCGCGTCGGAGTTGCCGTCGTGAAAACGATAGAGGCCATAGGCTGCCGCGGCGATCGTCGTCCAGCGATCGTTGGCGCGACCGTCGAGGACGTACGTGTACGAACCGTAGGGCAACAAGACCTGGTTGGTCCACAGCGCCGAATAGGTCGAGCCCGGATACCAGCTGCCAGTGTTGGTCTGGGCGTTGTGGATTCGCACACGGTTGCCTGCGGAGTCGGTCGCAAGACCGTAGACCCGCACAGATACCCCGAACAGCGGCGAGTATGACGGCAGCGGACTGGCGAACGTCACGCAGCCAGACTGAGGGTGGGTATCGTAGGTCCGAGACCAGTTGCCCCAGGTGACCTTGATTCGGAATCCGCGTCCGATGACGACGTAAGAATCGTTGCTATTGGCGCCAACCCAACGATCCTCGGTGATGCTGTTGGCGGTGAGTCCAGAGTCAGTCGTCTGGATGTCCGCCTTCACGCAGATCGTCATGGGTATCCAGGTTGCCGCGCTCGACGAGCGCTGCGACGCCAGTTCCAACGTAGGCTCGAGCTCGGAGTCGCGCTCCTCCTCATCCGCCACGATCGTCGCCGGAACTTCACCGCCGAGAACACGCATCGTTCCCGGTTCGTGGTCCGATGCGCCGCGCAGGTCACCACAGCCGAACCGCTCACACAACACCGATTCGCCGTAAACCAGCGTCAGTTCATCCTGCTCGTGGAAAAAGATCGGATCGCTCGTGCCGATGAGGCAGTCGCCCCCGTTGACCGGACAGGCCTCGAAGCTCACTCGCAGTTGACCTGAGTGTTCCATCTCTCCGAGATCCCGGCCGGCAACGCTCATCGCCAGCTCGCGCGCGCTGCCCGCACGCAGCAGCGTCTCGCTGTCGCCACCGCGCACCCGAGACCGATACGTGCCGGTGTCACCGTGGGCCCGTGTCGTGACGATGTAGTCCAACCTGTCGTTGTTTTCGAGTCTGAGCCCAAGGGCGCCGGCGAGCACGAGCGGCTCGTCCGCTGGCATCTCCCAGACCACGGAGATCCCGTGCGCGGCCTGTCTGCCGTGCTCTCCCTCGGCCTCCGCGCGTCGGCGATCCGGTCTCAACCCGTAGTGACTCGCCGAGATCGGCGCTTCGTAGGCGAGTTCCGCGCCCTCGTACATCTCCAGGCTGGTGATCACCGGCGCCACTCCAGAGGATTCAGTCGCCTGAGCACTTACTTGCGTGGTGCTCCAGACAAATACCAACATCCCTGCCACCAACCCTGTCACCAAGGCCTCGAGCGTGCGGTTCTCGGCGAGCCCCGAGGCTCGCCGGCTTGTCTCGCAGTCGTTCTCCTGTGTCGTCTTCATGGTTCAGCCCCCCTATTTCTTCTCGGCGCTGGAGAGCGCCGAAGGTTGTTGTCGTACACACACAACGAAGCTGATAGGCCGATCCCCTCACCGCCGCCCCACATTGACGCCACCGAGGTCAGGTTCGGTGAAATCGCCTGAAGGCCCGGCTCACTGTCGGCGATAGCATTCACCGCCATGAAAGGTCCGCTCTCGCAGGTTCGCGTACTCGATTTCTCCGCGGTCGTCGCCGGACCGCTGACCACGGCGCTGCTCGCCGACCAGGGTGCCTCGGTCGTCAAGATCGAGCGCATCGGCTCAGGCGACATCCAGCGCAACGTCGGCTCGAGGCGAGCCGGCATGTCCGGCAACTTCCACGTGCTCAATCGCGGCAAGCGCTCCCTGGCGCTCGACATCTCTTCCACCGATGGACGTGAGATCGCGAGCCGCCTCGCCCGCGACGTCGAC
>JANQPS010000845.1 GCA_028285365.1 Thermoanaerobaculia bacterium
CCATGGGGCACTCCTACGGCCCCCAGCGTGAGCGTGGCCTCTTTCGCACCAGGGACCGCGGCGCGACCTGGGAACAGGTGCTCTTCGTCGACGAGAACACGGGTGTCGTCGACGTCTTGATCAACCCCGCCAATCCTCGTGAGGTCTTTGCCGCGGCATGGCAATTCGTCATGTCGACGTCATCGCGAACGAGCGGCGGCCCCGGCAGCGGCATCTACCGATCACGCGACGGAGGCGACAGCTGGCAGCGCCTGGGCCATGAGCAGGAAGCTGGGCGAGGACTTCCCAAGCCGCCATTCGGCAAGATCGGCCTGGCGGCGAGCCCGGCCGCACCCAACCGCATCTACGCCCTCATCGAAACTAGCTCCAATCCGAGCTTTGCCCCGGTCGAGGGTTGGGACGGCCCTGGCTTTCAGGGAGTCTTGTGGCGAAGTGAAGACTCAGGGGACAGCTGGCAGCTGATCAACCGCGACAACACGCTCACACAACGGCCGCTCTACTACACCCGCGCCGTGGTGGCTCCGGACAATGCCGACGAGATCACGTTCCTCGCCGTCCAACAGAGTCTCTCGAAAGACGGCGGACGCACGATCGAGTCCCAGAACTCGGGATTCGACCACCACGACATGTGGATCGACCCCGACGATCCGCGGCGGCGTATCGTCGGCCACGACGGTGGCGTCAGCATCACCACAAATCGTGGCTCCTCCTGGTTCAGGCCCCAGCTGCCGATCGCTCAGCTGTACCACGTCGCAGTCGACGATCGAATTCCCTACTTCGTCTACGGCAATCGCCAGGATGGCCCGTCCGTCAGTGGGCCGAGCAACACCCTCGCTGGCAGCGAGATCCCCATCGGCGCCTGGCATTCCGTAGGCGGCTGCGAGACGGGATTTGCCGTTCCGGTCCCACAGAGCACCAAGGTCTGGACCGGCTGCTACGACGGCATCCTCGAGCTCTACGACGGTTCGAACGGACACTCGAGGGACGTCAGCGTGTGGCCTCTGGCCATCGAGAGTTGGGCGGCCGCCGACCTGCGCTATCGGTTTCAGTGGACCTTCCCGATCACGCTCTCACCTCACGACCCCGAGATGGTCTTCGTTGGCAGTCAGTACCTGCATCGAAGCGTCGACGAAGGTCAATCATGGGAACGGATCTCTCCAGATCTGACATCCGATGCGGCCGAACTCCAGCAGCGCACCGGTGGTCTCACCCTAGACGATGCCGGTCCCACCATCGCGCCCGTCATCTTTGCAGTCGACGAGTCACCCCTGGAGCCAGGCGTCATCTGGGCGGGAACCAACGACGGAAGGCTGCACCTCACCCGCGATGCCGGATCGAGCTGGACCGAGGTCACCGATCGGATACCCGACCGCCCCGAGCTCGGCACCGTCAGCAACATCGAGGCCTCTGCACACGAGCCCGGCACGGCATACGTCACCTTCGACGCTCATCAGGAAGGCGACCCCGATCCCTACGTCTACAAGACGACGGACTTCGGCGCGAGTTGGCAGAGCCTGACCGCCGACCTTCCCGACGGTCCGCTCGCCTATGCACACTGCATTCGCGAGGATCCCGAAGAACCCGGCCTTGTGTTCCTGGGCACCCACAACCACCTCTGGACGTCATTTGACGGAGGAACGTCCTGGCGCTCGCTGCGCTTCAACCTTCCCCCGGCACCGGTCTCCTGGATCGAGATTCAGGAGCGCTTCTCGGATCTCGTGATCTCGACCTACGGTCGCGGCTTCTACGTGCTCGACGACATCACTCCACTCCGCTGGATAGCCCGACAGGTGGCGGCCGGAGAGACGAGCGCCGGCCAGAGCACCTTGCTCCCCGTTCGCGACAGCTATCGACTGCGGGACCGAGAAGCGTCGATGAGTCAACCGGGCGATCCGGCCGCCGGAAGAAATCCCAAGAGCGGCGTGGCCCTTCACTACGATCTCCACGAGAATGCCCAGGAGGTCGCCATCTGGATCACCAACACCGAAGGCGAGACGGTTCGCGAATTGAGCGGGCTCGAGACAAAAGCCGGGCTCCACCGCGTCTGGTGGGACTACCGCCACGATCCCACACCCCAGATTCGACTTCGCACCGCACCGACGGACAACCCCACCCTCGAGCTCGCCATGGGCAAGCACCGAACTCTCCGCGAGACGGGACGTTTCAGGCTGCTGGCCAAGCCTGGCCGTTACACCGTCCACCTGAAGGTCGGGGACGAGGTCCGAACTCGCAGCCTCGAACTCATCGCTGATCCCAACGGCACAGCAACAATGGACGAGCTCGACGAACAGTTTGCTCTCGCGCAATCGATCGAGTCGTCAATCGAAGACTCTGCCGAGCTCATCAACACGATCGAGTCACTCCGCGAGCAACTCCTCGGTCTCAGTCAGCGCCTCGCGCGACACGACCGTACCGACGACGCCGTATCCACGCAGGTCGAAGAGACACAAGAGGCCCTCGAAGCGCTCGAGTCCCAGCTGTTCGATCTCCGACTGACGGCAGCTTCACAAGACACTCTCCGCTGGGGGCGCAAGCTCTACGCGCGACTGGTCTACCTGGGTGGTCGCGTCCAGAAGTCGGACCACCCGCCAACGGACGCACACCATCAGGTGCACGACGAGCTTTCGTCACAGCTCGAAGAAGCCAAAGACCAGCTAAGAGTGATCACGACCGCCCAGATCACCGAGCTCAACGAGAGCTTGTCGAGCCAGGGGCTGGGTGGAATCATGACCACACGATCCGACGGAGACGGAGAAACCCAATGAGCCACGACAGCGACGCCCCGAAACCTGTTTCGCCCATGCTCTCGCCCCAGGAGGTCCCCGAACCTCCTCCGCCGGAAGACACTGGACGAGAACATCACCACCAGAGATCCGGACCGGTCCAGGATTTCGACCTCTACGACATGTTGGTCCGCGTGGCTTACCGTTTTCCCGGTAAGACTGCCCTGATCGAAGAGAG
Organism: Thermoanaerobaculia bacterium; assembly: GCA_028285365.1. GTDB lineage: Bacteria > Acidobacteriota > Thermoanaerobaculia > Multivoradales > Multivoraceae > JANQPS01. The sequence continues at coordinate 2,962 of JANQPS010000845.1, forward strand.
CGGCCGGGAGTATTCCTTCATGGAGCTGTTGCAGCGGGTCGACCTCGTCGCGACGCAGCTCGCCGACCGGGGCCTTGCAACAGGGCAGCGAGTCGGAGTCCTGGCCCTCAACTCGGTGCCCGTGCTCGAGCTCTTCCTCGCTTGTGCGCGTCAGGGCCTCGTCGTGGTGCCGATCAACTGGCGGCTTCAGAAGTCCGAGATCCAGATGTATGCCGAGCACACGAACCTGGACGCATTCGCCTTCGACAGCTCGGCGCAGGAATCGAAGCCGGACCTCGAGATCGACCACTGGATCGATCTGGACGACTGGCTGGAAACAGAACAGGTACCGGCATCACTCGCCGCACCCACCACGAGTTTTCTGACAGCTCCCGGGATCTTTCGGATCGCTCCTCGCCCCACGATCTCTCCAGATCAGCCGTGGATCATCATCGCCACGGCAGCCGTCGACGTGATCCCGAGACGGGCTGCACTCAGCCACCGCAATCTGCTCAGCTCCAACATCCAGGAGATCGCGGCGCTTGGCCTCTCGCCATCCGACTGCAACTTGGTCGCCCTTCCTCTCTTCCACATCGCAGGTCTGGGCCACTGCCTCGCTCACCTGCACGTCGGCGCCACGAACGTCATCGTGCCCGGCTTCGATGCGGCTCAAACCGTGGAACTCATCGATCGCCACGAGGTGACCCACATCAGCGACTTTCCCCCGGTACTGACCCAGGTCCTCGA
>JANQPS010000863.1 GCA_028285365.1 Thermoanaerobaculia bacterium
ACGGTGTCGAGCCTGCGTTTGACCCATCGATCGCGCCCGTCTCCCGACGACCAAAGGCGCAACGAGTCGCGCAGGACCAGATCAGAACCCGTCACATCAAACAACTGAGAGAGTTCGCCAGCAGGCGCGCTCCCGCACTCGTTTCGAGTGCGTGGCCCGTACTCGCACGTTCGGGCTGAACATCGGAGAGAGAGAAATGAAGTTCAACGGCCCCAAGGTCAAAGCGTCGAGAAAACTCGGCGTGGCCCTCACCGACAAAGCCCAGAGATACCTCGAGCGACGCGGCTACCCGCCAGGTCAGCACGGCATGCGCCGCCGTCGTCGCCAGAGCAACTACGGCCGTCAGCTGCTCGAGAAGCAGCGCCTGCGCTACCAGTACAACTGCAGCGAGCGCCAGTTGGTCAACTACTTCAAGAAGGCCTCGAGCAAGAAGGGCAACTCCGCCGAGAACCTGATCCAGCTCCTCGAGACTCGTCTGGACGCCTTCGTCTACCGCTGCGGCTTCGCGCCGACCATCTTCGCCGCCCGCCAGCTCGTCGGCCACGGCCACCTGCAGGTCAACGGTCGCCGGACGAACATCCCGTCTTACGGTCTGCGCGTCGGCGACGTCGTCGAAGTCCGCGAGAAGAGTCGCAAGCTGCGCATCTTCAACGAGCCCCGTGGCGGCTCGTCGATTCCCTCGTACATCGCCGTCGACGACACGGGTTACAAGGGTGAGCTCCGCTCGACGCCCACGCGCGACGAGGTCCCGATCGTGTGCGAGGTTCCGCTGGTCGTCGAGTTCTACTCGCGCTAGCTCGCATCGGCCGTCGAGTCGAGCGAACGCGGCTCGGATCGGAGTCTCGAACGCCGATCCCGGCCGCTACAAAACACTGGCCCGTTACCGCTCGCCGCATCGATGTCTCGGTGCGGCGACGTTGCGTTGTGCCTACACCCGGTAGATACGCAAGCGCGGTATCGACCATGTTCTGATGGTGCTTCTGAGCCAGGCGAGCCCTGGAGAGAGAGGCGTCCTGGCCGTCATCCGGCCCTGGCCTGCCGACAGGTCGTCCAAACGATCGCCGCGGACCGCAGACTGCCCAGCTCCGACCTCCCGCATCCCGGGATGAAGAGAGGGGCCACACGCGTTGTGCGCGTGGTCGTGGGCTGCTACCCTGCCACCGGATCAAAAACGCTATCCGGTCTGTTGTGAGCTGGTAGCGACAGTCGAGACTGGAAGCCTTCGAGCCGATCCTACGGGTCAGGTCCTCGAGTCCAGCGTGGCGACGAGCGTGCCACCGGTAGGTGACTCGACAGCTTCGTCGCGGTCTCAGTGTTCGACAGGAGCCCAGTCACACTCCGCATGGAGACGCACTCGCCCCGAGCCGCCGAGCCACGGCAGCGCCTCGTCCGGTCCTGAGCTCCAACAACGACTCCCACAACGCCGGCCTCGACCCGGCTTCTCGAGAGGACGAATCAAGCGATGACGCCCAAGCCTCCCCAGCGCCACCTCAGCGACGACACGACAGATCACACTCCACTGAAAGACACTCGGCGTGCAGGCTTCAGTCCTCTCGTCGGTCTGCTCGCGCTGCTGCTCTTTGCGACCCCGGTTCTCGGAGCCGGCCACACCGTCTCCGGGATCGCCAAGTACTCGGGTGAGGAGTTCCGACTGCGCGCCATCCGCATGAATGCGGACCCCAACTGCGAGAAGCTCCACACCGAGCGGGTCCTCCAGGACGACAAGATCGTCAACGACGAGGGCGGCGTCGCCAACGTCTTCGTCTACCTCAAAGAGTCACCCGACGGCGTGCACGAAGCACCCGCCGAGCCGGTGGAGCTCACCCAGGAGGGCTGCATGTACAAGCCCAAGGTCGCAGGCATCCTGGTCAAGCAGAACCTCGACGTGATCAACGACGATCCCACCCTGCACAACGTTCGTTGTCTCGCGCGATCCAATCGTCCCTTCAACCTCGGTCAGCCGTCGAAAGGCAAGCGCACGAAGTTCTTCACCAAGCCCGAAGAAGCCGTCAAGTTCAAGTGTGACGTGCATCCCTGGATGTCCGCCTATCTGTTCGTCATGGAGCATCCGTACTTCGCGACGACTGACGACAGCGGTTCTTTCAGCATCAGCAACGTCCCGGCAGGCAAACACACGCTGGTGGCCTGGCACGAGTCGTTCGGTGAGCTCGAGATGGAGATCGAGGTCTCCGCGGATCAGGGCGACCTCGTCTTCGACTTCCAGTAGCCACGCACTGGCCCCGGCAACGAACTCCTCACCGGGGCGACTGGGGCGCGCCGTTGTTGACCGTCGGCGGCTCGCTTGCTCGAACGGTTGCGAGCCATGCCTCTTCGAGGCTGCCCGCAGCGAGCATGTGACTTTCACGCAACCCCGCGGTCAGTAGCACCAAAGGAACAACTCGAGGTCAGGGCCACGAAGGCCACACCTCTCTCTCCAACCACTCCGACCCCACGGAGGAAGACAACATGAGCTCCATACTCGAAGCTCTGGCAGGGCAGCTCGCGGGCTCGAACCTGCGTCAGCTCAGTCAACAGATCGGCGCGGACGAGGGCCAGACCCAGAAAGCCGTCGCCGGCGCACTCCCCATGCTCCTCGGCGCCTTGGCACAAAACGGTTCGAGTCGAGGCGGACTCGAGTCTCTCGCAGGAGCGCTCGATCGGGACCACGACGGAAGCGTGCTCGACGACCTCGGCGGCTTTCTCGGCGGTAGCTCGCCGGTCTCTGGTCACGGCGCCGGCATCCTCAAGCACGCCTTGGGCGAACGTCGCGGCGACATCGAAGGCTCGGTCAGCCGGACGTCCGGAATGAACCAGGCTCAGGTAGGCCAGCTCCTCACGATGCTGGCACCCCTGGTCATGGGAGCACTCGGTCGCGAGCGTCGCTC
>JANQPS010000872.1 GCA_028285365.1 Thermoanaerobaculia bacterium
CTCGGCGAGATCGAGCTTCCCGATGTCGACGAAGCGCGTGGGGAGGTCGAGAGCGCCAGCGAGGCTGCGAAGCCCGAGCAGAAACCCGAGGCTCCGGCCGCAGGCCCAACCGAACAGCAGCCAAGGAGTCAGCCGGAAGTCTTCGATCGCGAGCAGCAAGACCGCGACTGGCAAGAGTCGATCATCGACGCCGCGATCGAACACGCGGACAACCCACGCACACCCAGTCCAGGACCTCCCCGCGCGACCGATGCTCCGCTCGCCGACCAACGCGCCGGAACCTCGGACGGCGAGTCGCGAAACCCCACGCCGGACAAAGCTAAGCTCCAGAACCTGTTTCCATTGCCGACGCACGTTCCGCCGACGCCCGCGCAGAAGAACCTGCTGATGGAGCGTCAGGCGGACGAGCGCCTTGCGCTGTACAGCGAGCACCTCCGCCGCCGTCGCGAGAACGAGGCGTTGCTCGACCGCACCTTCCGCAACAAGGAGGCCCATCTACAGGAGCAGGTCGCCGACCTCGAACACACTCTGAACAACACGACCCTCTTCCAACGCTGGTGGATGCAACTCACCAACGAGCTCCCCAGGGAACCAGAGAACGAGCTCGCGGGCCTGAGGGATCAGCTCGCCGAGACCAAGGAACAGATCCGAACGACCCAGGACGACTTCGAGCAGCGAGTCGGCAATCGCGAACAAGCTCTGCGCATTCGTCACCAGCAGGAGCAGCGAGCTCTTGAGCCAAGACCGCAGCAACAGCGCGACTTCGACGTCGAAGCGGCACTGCGGGACCAGCGGCCGGGGGATGAACCCGAGGAGGACGAAGGGCCGTCATTCGGGTACTAGGCCGACCGTCTCGTACCCCGTGTGACGATTTTCTGCTTCACAAGCCCAAGAAACCTCTCTACTATCGGCCTTCGACGATAACTTGCAACCGGGCCGTAGAACCCGACACGAGCGCAAGAGACGAGTTGTCGCCCTTGGTTCTTTGGGACCGGGAGGCGGCGGCGCATGTCCAAGGTCTCGGCCTAAAGGCCGTCGCGCTGTGCTCGTGTACGGCTTTTACGCTCCCGGTCGCCCAAACCGAAAGGAGTGATCGACATGAAGCCGCCTGAGCCGGACGCATACCGACGTATCTGGGACATCATTGAGGCCCTGGCAGGCGCCAGTGTCGGCGAGGATCAGCTCTTCGCCGCGCGGCTGGCGACCAGCGAAGAGCTCCAGGAACTCGAAGTCCCCCTACGCTTGCGCGGGCACTGGCGCGAGCCCTGATGTCACCTCGTGAGCCGAGTTGTTGGGGGGGCTATCACCCGCTAAGGCTCGCTTTACAGCGCTTGGTTGGACGTTGGAGTCAGGGGCCTTCTCCGAGAGCAAGATTGGCACAGATGTGCTGTCACGCACGCGGCGGCGAACGAGAGGCTCTGTCCCAGGCTCAGCAAGCGTGGTCACGAATGCAAGGATTAGGCCTACGAAAGGGCGTTCGAATGTCCCCGAGGCAACGCTCGTCCGACGTCGAAGTCTGACTGGATATTAGCCCATCTCCAAGATATTGCCAGTACCTTGTTCCCACAGAATTCCAAGACGAAACAGGACCTAGAGTACGGTGCAGAGGCACCTGCGAGCTAAGAGCCCCCGAGGAAACCAGCAGCTTGTGCGACTGATTCTGCGGAGCAGACGATGGGAGAGCAAGGATGTATCCGCGACGGCAAACTGCAGCCTAGTCGAAGCCGTCGCGGAAGATGGCCGAGTCTTAGCGATTGAGATCTGGACGTTTCCAGACTATCCCCACCTCAACCCCGCTCTCCGAACGACAGACGGGCATGTCGTCGAGCGCGTGGGACGGGGCCGTTACAGAATTCCCGAACTCGACCTCATTGTCCGAGTCGGAAAACGGAACGCAGCAGGTCAGTCCTGACCGACAAGATCGGGGCGGACCGGCCTTGTCTCCGACACCGGCCCGCATGCGGCGAGCCGCGGCTCGTTGCTTGAGCCGAGCGCTTGCCTCCAGTGAGCGTATCGGAGACTCGCCGACAGCACCAGAGATGTCTAGAAATCGGTATGAAGATGCTGAGGGCGCTCGTTGGCGGGCCTGACCGAGATCAAGCCGGAGTTGGGGCAGGAGATCGAAACGCGCCTGGGAGCCTAGCTCTCCTCGACGTTCAAGGCCGAGCGCATGCTCCCCCGCAAAACCTCGACCGAGAAGGGCTTTTGTAGGTAGCCGACAACGTTTGCCTCTCCGCTGGACTGCGGCCGGCTGTAACCGCTGGTGATGATCACCGGGATGCTAGCGTCTATCTTGTGTAACTGCTCGGAAGCCTCGGCACCGTCCATCTCGGGCATCGCGAGGTCCATCAGGACGGCGCGGAGTTCGGCGTGCATTTCCTCGAACAGCTCGACCGCCTCCCTTCCGCTAGAAGCCGGTACGGTCTCGAACCCCAAAGTCTCCAGCATCAGGGCGGCGGTTGATCGCACTTCCACTTCGTCGTCCACAACGAGAACCTTCCCGGTTGCGCGCCACGCCGGGGCTGGCGCTCTTGCCTCATCGACAATTGCTGATCCGGGCGCGAGAGGCAGCAAGA
>JANQPS010000887.1 GCA_028285365.1 Thermoanaerobaculia bacterium
GCGGTCTTCGTCGAGGGCGATCGACTCACCGTCGACGTCGTCCTCGAGGCCGCTGACCGCATCGCGGACCATCAAGACTGCACCCTCGACGATCTTCTGGCGCGCGGCGACGATCGCTGCAGCCTGCTGGCGTCGCAGCATCGACTCGGCGATCTCGGGGGCGTAGGCGAGGTCGGTGGTCCGAGTCTCCATGATCTCGACTCCGGCGTCGTCGGCGCGGTCCTGGAGCTCGATGAGGAGGTCCTCGTTGATCTTGCTCGTGTCACCGATCAGCGTCACGGCGTCGTCTTCGTCGAAGGCGTCGTATGGATACAGGCGGGCCAGTTGGCGCACGGCCGATTCGGCCTGGATCTGCACGTAGCTGGTGAAGCTGTCGACTCCAAACACGGCGCGGGCCGTGTCCACCACTCGCCATACGACGACGGCAGCGATCTCGATGGGGTTGCCCCGAGCATCGTTGACCTTGGAAGTCTGCGTCGTGAAGTTCCGGACACGCAGCGACACTTTCTCGCTGCTGTACAGGGGGTTGGTCCAGCGAAGGCCCGGTGTGCGGTCCGTGCCTCGATAGTCGCCGAATAGCGTCAGCACCGCCGACTGATTCGGCTGGATCATGTAGAAGCCGATCGTGACCGCCAGGAAGGCAACGGTCACCGCAATCGCAAGGAGCAGCAGCGGCAGACTCTCCTCGACACCGGCGTAGATGTACAGGGCGATGAAACCGATCAGCAGGACGACGTCGAGCAAGAGCCAAGGAATACCCCCTTGGGACCGGGCCGGCGCCTCGGTGATCTGGGTGTCGGCATGCTCGATGGTCATCGTCGGTTCCTCCTCCTTGGGAATGCCGGTACTAGCATGATGATATCATATTGATACCTCACGGAGAAGAGGCCCCGTTCTCTGGTCCCGACGTCGACCCACCACCGTTGCGCAGCCGGTGCGTAGGCTCGGTGACATGAGGGGACGATGGGCCTGGCATCTGCCGATTGCCGTGCTACTGGTATTCGTCTCCGCCTGCGGAGGAAACGCAGGAGATGTGTCAACGACCATGAATGCCGGACCCCCCGTTCCTCTCCCCGATCTCGAAGATCCTGCGGAGCTCGACAGCACGATCGTCGCCTTCGCACAGTGCGTCGAAGAGAGCTTCCCGATCGTCGTGCGATACCGGCCCGATGCTTTCATCGGGATGATCACCGAGGTCACATCTCAGCTCCGAGACGAGGGTGACCTCGTCGACGTTGCCGTCGCAGACTGCAACGCACGCTTCGATCTCGATCGACGCATCGGCGCCTATCAGGCCGCAAACGAGATCTCCGAGGACCAGAACCGCAGCCTGGTCGCCGGTTTCGTGTCCTGCGCAGACGGAGTCTCCCCAACGGTCTCGGAGTTGGTCTCGGACGCACGCCTCCTCACCCACGTATCCGTAGGCAACCTGGTGGCGGACCTCTCCCCGGGTCGTGCCGGCCTGACCGGCGACGAGCTCGTTGCAGTGAGCGAGTGCGCGTCCGACATGACGGGCCCCGAACACGTCTTCAGCTCGGGCCATAGCTGGTTCACTCGCTGACGCCCGTAACCGCACCGTGCGGACGTCGCGCGGTGTCGGCCAAGCACCGCCAGCTTTCGAGTCTTGTACCGACTCGCCTACGGGTCTACTCCCGCGGCCGCGTTGGCGGCAGCGCCTAGCTCTTCGGATGTCATGGTGGCGACGACTGTGTTGCCGCTCACGAACTCGAAGAACCCGGCGCGTGGACGTGCCCGAACTCCAGAAGCGGGTCGCTCGCGGGTACCTCGACGACTAGCCCCTACCTCTCTCCGATACCGCATCAGGTCGGCAGCTATGAAGCGCACGTGATAATGCCAGACATGCGTACCTCGCGGACGATGGGTAGAGCGAACGCCTTGGTCATCTGTGTAGTGGCGACTCCGCTTGTCTGGCTGCTCGGCTACCAGGAGCATCGTTGGAGATCGACAGAGCTTGCCTCCCTCGCTGCCATGTTGTTGCTCGCAGCGTCTGCCCTGTTGGTCCACGCCGCCCGATCCGAGCATCCACCAGACCGAGCCACTGCGGAGTGGGCTGCCGTCGGGGTCTCAACGGCGGCGCTGCTCATGGCTGCCTTCTGGGGAATCGAGAGCTTCCTCTAGTCGATCCCGCACTCCGTGTAGGCGTCGTATCGGTGCCACGGCTCGCCATCGAACTCCTGGGCATAGACGACGCTCACGTCGCTGGTGCCGTGGGCGATGCGGCGCCCTTCGTCGAACGCAAGAACGGTCCAGTCTGAGGGTGGCTCCTCGGGCTCGGCCTTCCCATAGCCGACACCCCAGAAGACCAGGTTCGTCTCAACACACAGTCCCTCGAACGAGAAGGCATTGCGCAGATCCCACGGATCGGAAGCCTGATGGAGACAGTTGTGGCCGATCGTGTCGTACGTGTAGACGGTGAGACCAGAGCCAACGACGAACACACTGATCTCCTCGTAGATCCGCCACGGACCCGCCGAGCCTCCCCGCTGGTTCCGGCGGGCGGTTGGCTCCTCAACGGCCGGCCCGAACTCGTTGTCGTACCAGTCGAAGAGTTGGGCTTCTGAGAGTTGCGACGACCCGCGGGCCGTCAGACCGGGCACGGCCCTGTCGCACCACGGTTCGGGTTCTGCCATCAACCACTCCGTCGACGGAGGCGTGACATCGGCAACCGAGATCGGACCAGGATCAGGGGGCCGCACCTGCTGCCACCGGACCACACCGAACAGGCTCAATCCGCAGGCCACCACCGTCAACGCGAGGGCTATCCACCTAGCCACCTCGAAGACGGTAGCGCCCGATCAAGCCAACGCCGCTACGGCATATGGGAACGAGAAGGGAGGAGCCCTGGAACGGACGGAACCCTTGGCACCACAGCATTTCGCAGCGATTCCAAGGGTCCTGAGCTGGTGGGCGCTACTGGGATCGAACCAATGACCTCTGCTGTGCTGTCGATCGATGCATGCAGCGCTCGCTGCCTTCACACACCGGACGAAGAACGGTGGGCGCTACTGGGATCGAACCAGTGACCTCTGCCGTGTGAAGGCAGCGCTCTCCCGCTGAGCTAAGCGCCCGGTCGGGGTGGGAGTGTAGGAGCCGATGGCTCGAATCACGATCGGGGCGAAGAGTGCAGTGTGGCCTGCGATCACCCAGCTGGAACGACGGCCCGGACCGCCTCAGTGACCGCGGCACGTTCTTCCTCGATCTGTTCGGCGATGGCCTCGGCGCGGCGGTTCTTCAGCCAACGGCGGCCGGCGCGCCAGATTCGGGCAAGGCGTTCGGTGGCATACAGGAGCGCACCCAGCGTGATCGGCAGCAACACCGTGACGACGATTCCCCAGACCACCGACTGCTCGAAGCCCTGCCAGATGGCAACTCCCCAGGC
>JANQPS010000948.1 GCA_028285365.1 Thermoanaerobaculia bacterium
GCGGTGGCTGACGGCGAGGCCGTCGACTGGACGGAAGCACGAGATCGCCTGGAAGGTTCGGAACGCGACCTCGAGGCTCTGCGAACGCTCGAGGAGGTGGCTCGGACCTTTCGCCACGCGGGCGAAGGCGAGAACGTCGAAGACGGCGCGGCTTCGCTGCCGATGTGGGGACACCTGCGTATTCTGGAGGCCGTTGGCGAAGGCAGCTTCGGTGAGGTCTATCGCGCTCACGATCCACAACTGGGCCGGGACGTGGCGCTCAAGCTGCGCAAACGAAATCGTGGTGAAGACCACGAGTGGTTGGGTGAAGCGCAGCGACTGGCACGCATTCGCCACGAGAACGTGCTCGCCGTCCACGGTGCGGATCGCCACGAGGGTCGTGAAGGAATCTGGACTGACTGGCTCGACGGTCAAACGCTGCGCGAGCGCCTGGATCGTGACGGGGTCTTCGGAGTGGCCGAGCTGGTCGATGTCGGTGCGAGTCTCTCTCGTGCGCTTGCTGCGATCCATGGCGAAGACATGGTGCACGGCGACGTCAAGGCGTCGAACGTCATGCGCGAGCGCGGTGGGCGGCTCGTGCTGCTCGACTTCGGATCCGGGCGCGAGCTCGGTGGTCGGGGACGTGAGCGCGGCACGGGCAGTGTTCAAGGATCACCGCTGACGACCGCTCCGGAGGTCCTCCAAGGTGACGATCCGAGTCCGAGCTCGGATATCTACTCACTGTGCGCCATGCTGTATCTCCTCGCGACGGGGAGCCAACCGTTTGCCACCAACGACCGCGGCGAGCTCGAGCGCCTCGCGGCAAGCGGTGCGTTCGTGCCGCTGCGAGACCGGAGGTCCGACCTCCCAGAAGCCGTGATTCGAGTCATCGAGAGTGGTCTGTCACCGGCGCCGTCCGAGCGCCCCACGTCGGCTGGAGACCTCGAGCGCCGATTGCTGCGTCTTCAGACCAGTCCTGGCAATCGACCCCAAGGCGCCGGTTCCATGCCGAGACTCTGGGCCGCTGCGATCCTGGTCCTAGCTCTGATCCTTGCTGGTGGATGGTGGGCCCTTCGGCCGAGCGATGTGACGCCTGAAAGCGATTCGCCCTCAGCTGCAATCGAAACGTCTCCCGCGAGCGGCCCGGCGTCAGCCGCCGATTCGCCTGCGACCGAGACGTCCTCGGAGGCTCGGAGAGTCGGCGAGGCGCGACTCGTCCTGGCCGGGCCTCCCGACGTCTCGCTAGAGACCGGGGCCCGGATTCGTCCCGGTGACCGGCTGGCTCTCGAGCTCTCGGCGACTGACGAGACCTACCTGTACGTGATCAATGAAGACCAGGCTGGCGACGTGTTCGTCCTGTTTCCCCTGGTAGGTGTCGAGCCCTCGAATCCGCTGCCGGCAGGGAAACATCGACTTCCGGGCACCATCGACGGTGTGGAGCAGAGTTGGGTCGTGACCTCGGCCGGTGGCAGCGAGGCGTTCTTGATGGTGGCGTCAGCGGAGCCCGTAGAGACGATGGAGGCCTTTGTCGGTCGTCATCGGCCTGCGGGATCAGTGGAGTTACCGGCCCCTGATGCGTCGTCGCCGAGCCCAGGTCCGACTGTCAGAGGGGTGGGCGGCTTGGCTCCAGCGCCGACCGCTCGATCAGAGCTCGCCTCGCTCGTAGACCAACTCGAAGCGCTCGAGCTACCTCCTTGGCTGCACCTCGTGCGGCTCGACAATCCTCGCTGAGCCCTGGTCGGGGGACAGAGGCATCTTGACTCTCTTGCAGTACTGGATATTGTATACAATATGCATCCTTCGGCAATTGGACGATCCAGCGTCACTTCTCAGGTCCTGAGCAAGGTCCGTGAGCTCATCTCGACTGGCAGCCTCATGCCCGGCGACAAACTGAACGAGGTGGCCTTGGCGGAGAGACTGGATGTCAGCAGAACCCCGGTGCGCGAGGCGCTTGGTCAGCTCATCGGTGACGGTCTCGTCACGCGGGTCCCGCGCCGCGGCTTTTTCGTCTCCGAGCTCTCCCGCAAGGAGATCGAGGATCTCTACCTCATTCGTCAGATGCTGGATCCGGAGGCGCTCCGGTTGTCCGGCATCCCGGCCCCGGTCAGCCTGGACAGACTGATCCGCGACAACGACGTCATGTCGCAGGAGTCCGATCCCGCAGCTTTGATCGACCTGGACGACCGCTGGCATCTCGATCTCGTCGCGGGCTGCCCTAACCAGGTCCTGCTCGAGTTGATTCGTCAGTTCATGGCTCGCACGCGCCGCTACGAGCTGCTCTACATGAGTGATCGCGGGCAGGCTCGGGTTGCGATCGAGACTCATCGAGCGATTCTGGATCGGCTCGCGGGCGGTGAGTTGGACGAGGCGTGCGTCCTTCTGAAACAGAACATGACCGAAGCCATGGAGCCACTCTTCGACTGGGTGGAGAGCCGAGAGGACGCCGGATGACTGACGATCGGGAACCCGCCTTGACCGGGATGCAGGATGGCCGAGCCGGGGGAGACGAGAAGCTCGGGAGGACCCTGGCCCGATGGTCCAGTATCTTTGGCCTTGCGAGCCTCTTGAGCTGTACGACAGCTGTTGAGGAGAGCGGATCCGAGGAACTGCTCGGATGGTGGTTGGCCGAGGTGGTTTCCGGCCCTGCTGTCAGTGGCTCACTCGAGATCGAGATCACTTCCGATCGGGTGCAGGCCCAGATCGGTGAGCATCGTGTTTCGAAGGATCGATCTGACGCGTCTTTCCCAGGCTCTTCTGGCAGCGACAGCCAGATCGTTTTCGAGCTGGAGGGGGGCTACTCGAGCTCGGAGGGGCTCGGCGGTTTTCGCGGCGCACTCGATCCCGAGGCCGGCATCATCCGAGGACACTGGATTCAGCCGCCGTCTTTTGGGCTGAGCTATCCCCACGCAACGCCGGTCGCTCTGGAAAGACAAGAGACATCAGGGGCTGACGGTGGGCGCTACGTCGGCATTGTCAGGCCGCTAGTCGACAGGCTTCGGTTTGGCATGCACGTCAGGCCAGGAGAAGACGGCGGGCTCAACGTGGTTCTCCGTAACCCCGAGCTCAACCTCGGACTCTTCGTGGGGTGGCAGACACTGTCTCGCGAGAACGATGGCCTCGTGATCCGGAACGATGACGGCGAGGTCACCGCTCGTGGTCAGGTCGTCGAGGATGGTGATGAGCAAGTCCTCAGTCTGGAGATACCCGCTCGTAACCTGACGCTGCGCTTCTCACGAGCCGCAAGCCGTCAAGATCTCGCGTTTGTCCTTCCGTCTCTCGACGAAGCTCCGTACACCTACGAACCACCGCAGAATCGACCGGGTGACGATGATCTCGATTGGGAGGTGGCGCATGCCTCGGACGTGGGCCTCGATCCCGAACGTCTCCAGGACCTGATACGCGAGATCAGGTCCACGGAGCTGAGCTCGCCCACCACGCCCTATCTGCACGCGATCACCATCGCCCGTCGAGGCAAGCTCGTTCTCGAAGAGACCTTTCACGGTCATGGGAAAGACGAGCCTCACGACACTCGCTCGGCTGGCAAGAGCCTGGCCTCGATGCTCGTCGGCATCCTGGCTGAAGACGCTGGCTTCGACGAATCACTGCGCTTTGTCGACGCTTTCGGAGAGCTCTCGCGCGAGCCACGGGAGAGCCGCAGCAACGCGTCGTTCGACCAACGGCAGGAGTGGCGAGGTGAGATGACCCTGGCCCATCTGTTGTCGATGAGCTCGGGACTCGACTGCGACGACGATGATGCGGAGTCTCCCGGCAACGAGGGCATCATGCAGGACCAGTCGGCCAATCCTGACTGGACCGCCTACGGTCTCGCGCTCCCCATGATGCGCGAGCCTGGAACCGAGGCGCTCTACTGCTCAAACAGCATCAACCTCGCCGCCGCTGCCGCCGCGCGCGTTGCGGGGCGATGGCTGCCCGACGTGTTCGCCGAGCGAATCGCCAAACCACTCAGTATCGATCACTACCACTTCAACCTCTCTCCAGCCGGGGACGGCTATATGGGCGGAGGAATCCGGATAGCACCCCGCGATCTCGCGAAGTTGGGGCAGGTCATGATGCAGCTCGGGGTCTGGAAGGACCTGCGCGTCCTGGACGAACACTACGCAGAGCGCTCGCTCCTCAGGCACTCCGGCATCCACGAGCCTCATGACTACGCGCTGGGCTGGTGGCTTCATCTCTATGAGACGAAGAGCGGTCGGTTGTTGCCCAGCTTCTACGCCAGCGGCAACGGGGGGCAGTTGATCATCGTGATCCCGACCTTCGACATGGTCGTCCAGTTCTCCGCTGCCAACTACCGAAACTACGGGACCTGGCGCCACTATCGAGACGATCTGGTCCCTCGGTTCATTCTCGATGCGGTGCGCGACTGACGAGTCAGTTCTACGGCACAGGGGCTATGACCCACAGGGTGGCGCGATAGCGTCGGCGCATGCCGAAGGCCCGCCGCACGATCTCCATTCACTGTGCCCGCTGTCGGACCTTGCTCTACAAGTACGCCAAAGGCGGCACCGGCGGTCTGGTCAAGTGTTTCGTCGAGCGAATCCTCCAGGACCGCACCAACGGCGATCTCACCTGTCACGAGTGTGGCCAACAGTTCGCCCGCCACTGGGCCACGAGCGGCAAACCCGCCCACCGGATCATCCAGGGAAAGGTCTACGTCAAAGGAATGACCAGGAGGTGACCGGCCGAAGAGGCCGGTCATCCTGAGCCAGCAGGCGAAGGATCCAACATTTCGACAAGCGCGATCCTCGTCGGCGGCGAGAGCGACTCAATGGCTGACCATCCTGACCGGCCGAAGAGGCCGGTCATCCTGAGCCAGCAGGCGAAGGATCCAGCGGCACGAAAGGCGCGATCCTCGTCGGCGGCGAGAGCGACTCAAGTTAGGGGTCATCCTGAGCCAGCAGGCGAAGGTCCACTCCGCCGATCTTTTCTGGTGGAAGAGGTGGAGTGGTGAGGTCCTAGAGTGGGGAGGGTGTTGCATCCACGATCTGCAGAACGCTTCGAACCCCCACAGCGACGCTGTAGCTCGGTGTACTGATCCAGTAGTTGTCACCTTGATCTACAGGGTTGACCTGATCGCAGAAGATCCCGAGGCGTAGGTCGTTGGCGAAAGCGACACTCAAATCACAGGATGGAAGACGTAGGTCGACGTCCATCACCTTTTGTCCCTCGATCAGACTGAGACCGCTCAGCATCTCCCCATCGGGAAGACTCGAGTCCCGGCATCCGCAGACAACGGAGTCCGCGGAGTCGAGCCTCCAGGCGCACTCGACGAACAGTTGAATCGATCCGATCACTCCGCGTCGAGGGGTCTTCGACTGACGGCTACCAGGGTAGATCCTGGGTATCCGTTTGCCGAAGTGAAGGTTGATCACGGATCCGGTGTTCGGTCCGGCTGACACGAACCAGCACCTTTCACCGATCAGCTCCGTGGTGGCGTTCTGGAGCTGACTCTGGAGGTTGAAAGGGATCTGGCGCACGGCAGGACCTACCTTAGTCGACCAAACCTGTTCTGAAGGTGCCACGCTGCAAACAGTTGCCTGGAGTGGCTACCTCACGCCTATTGCCGTCGTCCCGATGGAAGGCCGGAAGCGATCCTGGATCGAAGCGCCGTCCTGTGAGGGACTCAGGACCGGTGATCACCCGTCCGGACTGAGAGCCCATCCTGAGTCTGCCGAAGAAGACCTCGCCTCGCTCCCTAAAAGCTCCAGTGCTCAGCCGTCAGAGCGAGGCTCGTTTCAGGTAGTGGTTGGTGCGCCTTTTGGCGTTTCCACCCTGATGAGGCTGCCGTTGGACGCTACGACGATCTCGCGATGGAAAGTTGACACGACCCTCTCGAGGTACCCCTCGGGGACTCGCGGCAGGTCTCCTGCGCGCCGGTCGAGGACATGTCCTGAATCCACCGAAGGATCGCGCTGCGATCGAACGCTGTCGGCCGGCTCTTCGTCGGCATGACAGACCTGGTCAGCGCCTCACTCTCATCTCTTCGTGGCATCTCTCTGTGGCATCTCTCTGTGCTGGAGGGGCTTGCTGGACCGACCCCAACCCCAACTCCTCCCCTCATCGGTTAGGGTTCGCCCACGCCAACGACCAGACACTCAGGAGCTCTCATGGCTGGCATTCTCGACGGGATTCGTGTGCTCGACTTCGGTCGCTACATCGCTGGGCCGTTTTGTGGTGCGCTACTGGCTGATCTGGGTGCGGACGTCATCCGGATCGAACGTCTCGACGGCGGCGAAGACCGCTACATCACCCCGGTCACCGAAGACGGTATCGGCTCGATGTTCTTGCAGCTGGCGCGCAACAAGCGCGGTTTGACGCTCAATCCCAAGAAGCCGGAAGGCGCCGAGGTGCAACGGCGGCTGGTCGAGACTGCAGACATCGTCATCGCGAATCTGACCCAGGAGGTACTCGAGAGCCTGGGTCTCGACTACGAGTCGTTGAGCAAGATCAAGAAGGACATCATTCTGGTGACCAATACGGCGTTCGGGCAGGGTGGGCCGTGGAGCGACCGATTCGGGTTCGACGGTTTGGCTCAAGCGATGTCCGGGATCATGTACATGTCCGGGACGCCGGAGCAGCCGACCCGTGCGTCGGCGGCGTTCATCGACTTCAACACGGCAACCCTGTGTGCTTTTGGTGCCATGGCCGCGCTACGGCACCGCGACCAGACTGGTGAGGGTCAGGAGATTCAGGGAACGCTGCTCAAGACGGCGCTCAACATCAACGGTGGTGGCATCATCGAGCAGACGGCCCTGGGCGTCGACCGTGTCGCAACCCTCAACCGGGGGCAGACGAGCGCCCCAGCCGACACCGTCAAGACGAAAGACGGCTGGGTCATGTGCCTGGTGATCGGACCGCATCAGTTCAAGCGCTGGTGCGAGGTGATCGGGCGACCCGAGCTTGCCGAGAAACCAGAGTACTCGGACGATCTCGCTCGCGGAGAGCGTGCGGAGGAGCTCTCGGCCATTCTGAGCGAGTGGTGTCAGGAGCGAACGACTGAGGAGGTTCTGGCGGCGATGGAGCAGGCCAAGGTCCCGGCCGGCCCCGTGCTCTCGCCCCAGAAGGCCCACGATCATCCACACGTCCAGGCCATCGACTACTTCCAACCCGTCGAGTATCCGACCGCGAAGCAGCCGCTCACCGTGCCCAAGAATCCTCTGCACTTCTCGAAGACGCCAGCCGAGATCAGGTCACGGGCCCCACAACTCGGTGAGCACACCGAAGAGATTCTGGGCGAGCTGGGCTACAGCGCCGAAGAGATCTCGGCGCTACGGGCCGCTCGAGCGGTCTAGGGCTGCTCGTCGGCGAAGCCGATCGACACGAGACTCGCCACGACCAGATCGCGCGATCCCGAAACGGGTGTCACGATCTCGAGATGATCGGGCTGCTCTGGCGCCGCAGTTCTCACGAGCAGCACACCGCGCTCGAAAACAGCCTGGCGTTGAGGCCTGGCGGCTCGGTCGTCAGCGTCGGACTCGGGTGGATCGAGTCGCTTGACCGCGTGCTCCCACCGAGGGTCTGACTCGATGAAGCCCTTGCCGCCGTCCGGCTTCCCGGAGAAGAGACGCAGAGTGCCGTCAGTCAGCGTGAGCAGATCGGGTCTGCCATCGGCGGTCCAGTCGAAGCCATAGCGCCACCATGACCAGGGAGTGTCGACGATCACCCGCTCCTTCTTCTCATCGAATCGCTTGGTGCCTGGGCTCTGGCTCGCCCGATAGCGGTCCACTGCGAGCTTGCGCCCGCCAAGGCCTTCCGGTTGCACCAGAACGAGGTCTCCGCGAGCGCCGTCGCTTGCCTTGACGACCTGGGCGGTCAGGTCTTGCCAGATTCGGCTGGCGCTCAAGGCTTCGAAGAACGGGAGGGCTCCTGTCCGGCTGCGATCGGTATCGAGCTCGAAGAGCCGGATCTTCTTGCGCTCGAGAAAGCCGACCCGATCGGAGCGCAGCGTCGCGACCGCGAGGATCGGGCTGCCTTCGAGCGCCCAAACGTTCGACGCGACGACCCGCTCGAAGCCGGGCAGCATCGACCACCTGGAGAGGGGAGGCTCGGAGGACTCCTCGCCGCCGGTCTGTTCTTCGTCAGGGGACGTGTGCTCGGCCAGAGGGTCGATCAGCAGGGTGCGCAGCCGGAGGTCGCCGTGGGGCTCCGGCCCGATCGAGATCTTCGGCGAGTCGAGGGCCAGCCAACTGATCGGATGCGAGCGCAGGTCCAGCCTCGTGGCGCGCCGACCGATCGACATCGGCAGGTCGATGAGGCGATTCTCGCTGCTGCCGTCGAGCCAGAACAACTCCAGTCGACCAGCATCCGCAGCGGCCACTACGGGTGCGTGTCGAGAGAGCAGGCGGAGCGAGCGCCACTCGGCACCTTCGTCGAGTCGGACGACCGTGCTCGACAGCAGCGAGCGAGCGAGGTCGCCAGGTGTCGGGGATGTGCTGAGC
>JANQPS010000994.1 GCA_028285365.1 Thermoanaerobaculia bacterium
TCATGGCGAGGGGCAGCAAGGAGAGCATCGCCGTGTGCAGCGGGTAGTGCGCCATGATCTCGCGATAGCAGCGCACCCTGATGAAGTGGTCGAGGTCGCCCGGTTTGGTCATCCCGACGACCGGGTGAATCAACAGGTTGGTCTCGAGCTCACGAGCTGCGCGCAGGGTCAACTCGAAGTGCGCCCGATGCATCGGATTGCGGGTCTGGAACGCCACTGCAGACTGCCAGCCCAGTCGCACGAACTCTCGGCGAAGTCGCGCCGGGGTCCTGCGAAGATCCGGATAGTCATACTGAGCCGGGAGGCGCAAGCCCTCCAGTTTGCCTCCAACCGAAACGTTGTTGGTGCGCTGGAAGAGATGGGCGACGCCAGGATGCTCCTGATTTGTCGTCCCATAGACGAGCTCGGCGTCTTTCTCCCGATCGTGCTCCCATGTGTCGGAAACGTCGAGAGCCGCCAACATCACTCCTTCGGGATCGCGGAGCGCCAGCTTCGTACCCGAGGAGAGTTTCTCGGCCAGGTCTTCGGTCACGTCAAGAGTGATCGGCATGGGCCAGAGCTCACCCGAAGGCAGACGCATGGTCTCTGCCACCGAGTCGAACTCGGCCTGATTCATGAATCCCTCGAGGGGCGAGAAGCCTCCGCAGAGAAGTAGCTCGAGATCGCAGATCTGTCGTGGAGTCAGCGTCCACGACGGCCAGTCGCGTGATTCAGCGTTCAGTTCGTCGGAACGCTGGTCGTCGACGAGGAGGTTCTTCAGTTCGCCGCCGTGCGGCGCAATCAGATGGTTGCTCATGTGGTCTTTCCTGACGAGCGCGCAGACAGAGTGGCACGCTCGTTGTGTCGTGAGCCCCTGAAGACGGGGCAGGTCGGGGGCCAGTAGCCAGGTCCTGGCGTCGCGCTTCGATCGGAGGGTGCTGGGGAGAGCGGCGAGGCCAGCCTGAGTCGGCCGGACGAATCCGTGGCATTGTAGGGAACTGGAGCCTAGCGGTAAAGGTCCCAATCACACTGCCCGCTCTCAAATCACCCTAAATCGTCCTCAGTGGTGGCGTCAGACCCCGAACCTGGCGAATCCAGCACTCACGACACGAGCAACGCCTACCTTCGTCGTCGCATGCAAGCTCCGAAACGCGCCGTCCTCATCGCCGCGGCTGCCGCGCTCACCGTAGCGGTCCTCCTGGATTGGCGCAGCCAGCAGCGCACGACGACGCAGATGCAGGCCCTGGCGGCCGAGTTGGGGCTCGACCAGAGACGGGCGCATCTGACCGAACGCATTGCAAGCGAGCCCGACCCGTCACGTGCCAGGCTCGTCCTGGCGCGCTCGATCCTCTCGGACCTCCTGGACCCGTCGTCACGCAGCCCGGAGAACCCGGCAGCCACGTCGGTCGAAGACCAGCTGGCGGCCCCCGAGCGAGCCACCGAGCTCGCTCGAGCCGAGGAGCAAGCGAGACCGCTCGCCTGGCGAGCCAGTCTCGTGAAAGGTGCAGCCATCTACCTCGAGCGATCTTTGACTCGCGACGAGCGCCTCGTGCGCGAAGCCCGTGAGTGGGAAGCCCCGCTGGAGCGCGCCCTGACCCTGGGCCCCAACGAGTCCGACCCGCAGCGATTCGTCGCCATGGCCTACCTCGAGCTGTGGCCGTTTCTCTCCGAGACCAAGCAGAACGTGGCTCGGGGGCTGCTCCACAACGTGTTCCAGGACCAGGCGGCCTTCAGGCAGCTCAGTGAGAGCTGGCTGCGTATCGTCGACCCCTCTCCCGAGACACTCGACGAACTCCCCGACGCAGCCCACATCTGGCAGCAGTTGATGATCGTCTCTTCCCGGAGCCAGGACTGGCCCCTCTTCATCGACTCGGCAACTCGCCTCGCTCGCGTCAACGAACGGGCCCTCGCAGCCCAGCTCGAAACGGGACTCGCGGCACTGGCTCGAGGAGACTTCAGCGAAGCCCGAGGCCAGCTTCAGAGTGCTCTCGGTACGCCACCGTCGAGGAGCAGCGCATCGAGCGTTGAGCGCGCCCTCACCAGAATGCCCGCGGGGCCGCTTCACCGCTCTCTCAGGCACAGCGCCGAAGCCTGGGTCGACTTCACCTTGCAACAGTGCCTCTATCGAGGCTGCCCGCTGAGCCCCGGAGTCGTCGAGCGCATCTCGCGACAGCTGGGCGATCTCGGTGCCGAGCGCACTCAGCAGATTCAGGTCGTGCTCGCAGGTCGGCCTTCGTCCGGAGACAGCAGCTGGAATCCTCTGGTCACGGAGGCTCTGACCGAACCCCTGGCCTGGCTACAAGCCGCCAGAGTCGCAGATCGTCGCGAGCAGCCGGAGATCGCAGCGACGATTGCGCAGCGAGCTCCCAAAACGAGCGGGCACCGCCTCCTCGAGCTCGAGCTGCAGGGTTTGGCCCCGGCTGCCGACACCGTCGGCGACTGGCGATCGACCGAGCCTGCCCGGTTCGCCGCAGAGGTTCGGCTCATCGATGTCTCGAAGACCCTGCGGATCCCTTTCTCTCAGATCGATGACCGCGGCGCAGCCGTCGAGGCGATCTGGGACGGAGCCTCACTCGGCATCTTCCACGTCACCCGAGCTCGTCCCGAGCTCACGCTCGCGGTCGATGTCGCGGGGACCACGAGCCTCCTCGAGATCCGACTGCGCGGCGGACGCGCGCGGCCCGGACGCGTTCTGGTCTCCTGAGACCCGCGGAAGAGACCAGGCCAGCCCTGCCAACGCCGACAGCGCCAGTGCATTGGCCGGAATGGTCAATGAGAAGTCGACCGCGGAATGCGCCCCTGCCCCCACGAGGCAACCCAGCAGGGCCGTCGCCATCGCCACGTCTTCCGAGCGACGCGGAAACTGGAGGACTCGCCTCAGCCGCACGACGGTCAAACCCACCAGTGCTCCCACGAGTAAGCCACCGACAACTCCGGTGGATGCCAGAAGCTCCAGCACGTCCGAGTGAGCGTGCCACCACTCCCGATCCAGCTCGGGTGGCCTGACGAGAGCCAGGGCTTCGCGAAAGGCCCCGAGACCGATCCCGAAGAGGGGAGCGTGCCGCCACAGATCCACGGTCGCCTCGTAGACCACCAGGCGGTGGTTCTCGACCAGATCGACCCGACTGGTCTCCAGCAAACGCTGCAAACCCTGCTCGTCGAGGCTCAGCCATGTCAGGAGTCCGAGACCTCCAAGCAAGACGACGGCTCCACTCAGTCCCCAGACTCGGCGGCCCGTGGCGCGAGAGAGCAAGAAGCCTTGGCAACAGACTGCAACGGCCATGGCGACCAGCCCACCACGCGAGCCACTGAGTGCCAGCGCAATCAGCAACGAGGCCAGCACGAACGTCGCGCCGAATGCTGCAAGAAGCCGGTTCTCAGGACGATCGCGCAAGCCACGCCACTCCAGGACCCACCACAAGAGCGCAAAGGCAAACGGCACGACGAGCACCAGATGGAAGGCCAAGTGATCGGGATTGACGAACGTTCCACTGAGACGCCGGCCCTGAGTCGGAACGTCGACTCCCCAGACGCGCCCGGAATCGCCGAGGAAGCGTTGGCCGCCGTAGATGGCCTGAAACATTCCCGAAACGACGAGTGCCGAAGCCAAGACCCTACGACCCCCACGGCTTCGTCCGGCTGCGGCAGCCACCGCCAGGGTCGCAGCCACGATCAACCACCAGATCGAGGTGGTCCAGGTCACCGAAGGCGCCACGCTGAGCGGGTGAGGCTGTTCTGGGAGGGTCGAGTGGACCCGCGGTGACAACCACTGGAGGAGGCTGCTCGGTAACTGGATCGTCTGCAAAAAGCCCACGCCCGCGACCGCAGCTACCAACGTCGCGGGCACCCGACCGTCTAAGGGCTCGGTCCGTCGCCACAAGGCGGCAACGAAGAGGATCGGTACGATCACTGACGGCACCAATCGCCAGCCCGGTGTGACGCTGCCGAACGGCAGTGCGACGAAGACGAGCAGCACGCTCAGAACGAGCGCAAGGCGCAGATCTCTAGTGTCAGTCATTGGCCCGAGTCAGATTGTCTGAGCGGCTTCTCTGATTGGCCCGAAACCAGCAGGGCTTGTCCTGAGTCTGTCGAAGGAGCTTGTTCCGATCACCGCCCGAGGCTTGCGCCCGACTCTGCGGCACTGTAACGGAAGAGACGGCAACCGAAGACACGGCAACCGGAGACACGGTAGCCGAAGGGACGCGAGCATCGCCGAGAGACATGATCGCCCGCTCTCGAAGGCGGCCAATCCGAGTCGTGGCTCACCGTAGGAGCGCCCAAACGACTCCGTGTACGTCACAATCCCGCGTCGAGCGGGCGTCCCAG
Source organism: Thermoanaerobaculia bacterium (assembly GCA_028285365.1). GTDB lineage: Bacteria > Acidobacteriota > Thermoanaerobaculia > Multivoradales > Multivoraceae > JANQPS01. The sequence goes on from JANQPS010000994.1 coordinate 4,306, forward strand.
GACCCGCTGCTACCCCCAAGGAGCTCACATGATTCGTCCGGCTCGAGCGCTCTCTGCCTTCTCGACCTCCCTCTTCCTCACGTTCTCCGTCGCCATCACAGGAGTGCTCACCGCACCCGCGGCCGCGCAGTTTCAACGCCTGTCGCCGAATCCCATCGACGCGGGCAGCCAGCGCGAATCGCGCGTGGAGCTCCTGCGAGAAGCGGTGAACGAAGCGCGCTGGTCGTTCGGCAACTTCAAGCTGGACCCCTTCCTCGCGATCAAAGACGCGGCCTGGGTCGACAACATCTTCAGTACCGACGAGGAGGAAGTCAGCGATTTCACAGTGACCCTCGGCGCGGGGCTCAAGGGCTTCTGGGAGGTCGGGGACACCATCATCGCCCTGCACGCGCTTCCGGAGTACGTCTGGTGGCAAGACCTGGAAGATCGTCGTCGCCTCAACGGTCGCTACGGAGCCGGCCTGTTCGGTGAGTTCAGCCGGCACTCCCTCGAGATCGAGACCACGCTAGACGAAGAGCAGAGTCGCGTCCTTCGAGAGGTCGATCAGTTCACGAACACGCGAGCGGCCGAGCTACGAGCTCGACTCCACCTGCGGCTATACCGGTCCCTAGGAGTCTTCGTCGAGGGCACCGACACTGCGCTCGAGTACCAACTGGACGAAGAACCGACGCGCTTGATTCCGAACTTCGGGGCGCTGGATCGGGACGAGGAGCGACTCCGCCTCGGCCTCACGATGCGCCTGAGAGATCGCGTGGACCTGAGTCTCGGCGTCGATACTCAGGAGACCACCTTCGATGCACTCGCCGCGCGTCAGTCCAACGATGGCGACTCGGTGTTTGCGGCTCTCGACTACGAGAGCGAACGCCTGTCCGCTACGATCGAGGCCGCCTCTACCGAGCTCGAAGCGCTAGGACCGGATTCGCTCTTTCCGGGCTTTGACGACTTCACCGGCTCGGCGACCTTGAGACTCCACTCGAACGACAATCGTCAAGAGTGGAGCACTCGACTGAGCCGCGAGCTCGCGTACGCCGTTGGCGCGCAGTTTGCTTACTATGAGGAGGAGACGGTTGGTCTCGCCTACCGGCTCCGTCTCGCCGAGCGCGTCGAGCTCAGAGCGTTCTACGACGTCGGCACTCTGGACTTCGTCGGACAGCTCGGCTCTTCGCTGACCCGCGACGACGACTTCGAGAATTTCGGCGTCAACCTGGGCCTCCCCCTTCCCTATGTCTCCATGTCGATCGGAGCTTCGCGAATCGAGTTCGACTCCTCCGTGCCGGAGGCTGACCGAACCATCAACCAGCTCACCATCAACGTGTCGCTCGGATCTGCCGAGTGGCCTCCGCGCTGAACTCGGAGCGCCGGCCCAAGCCGTCTACGAACACCGCAGCTAGTCTCGCAAATCCAATACAATCAACGTGTTGCACGCACTTCGCGCAAAACGCTAGAAGACCTTTCCCATGATGTCCGCTCACCGTCCAGCACCCATTTGCCTCTGGTGCTTCGTCATGTTCCTGCTTGCATGGCACGGTTCACCGAGCGCTGCGCAGTCTGCCGACTACAGAATCGGTGCTCGCGACCTGGTGGAGCTCAAGGTCCTCGAAGCACCCGATTTCGATCAGGAGCTGAGGATCAACGACGATGGCATCGCCAACCATCCCATTCTCGGCGAACTCCGTCTCGGCGGCCGCACCAGGGCCGAGGCCATCACTCTGATCACCGACGCCCTGGAAGAGCGCTACCTACAGAAGGGGCGCGCCACAGTGTCGCTGGATGTCAGCGAAGTCAGGTCGCGGGCGATCAACGTCATCGGTGCGGTCAAGAGTCCGGGCGAGCTCGAGTTCTCGGGCCGCTGGACCCTCGTCGAGGCGTTGACGGCTGCCGGAGGGCTCACCCAGAGCCATGGAAACATCGTCTACGTCATCCGACGGGCCAACGGGCTGACCGACCAGATCGAGATCTCACTCGACGACCTCCTGGTGCGCGCAGACCCGACGGTCAATCTGCCGCTGAGTGCCAACGACCTGGTCAACGTTCCTGAGACCATCGACGTCACGCTCTACTGCCTCGGTGAAGTCCAGTCACCAGGCCCTCTGGTCTTCAAGAGCAACGAGCGCATCACGTTGCTCACCGCGATCGCCCGGGCCGGTGGCCTCACCGATCGCGCGGCCCGCAAGATCCATATCCAGCGCCAGGACAGAAGTGGGCGCACGGAGCAGATCGTGGTCGACTATCGAGCCATCGTCTCGGGGCGTCAGCCAGATGTCGAGCTCGAGCGCGGAGACGTGATCAACGTCAAGCAGTCGTTTCTCTAGTACCGGATTCGAGAGACACCAACCGCGTAGCCGAAACCCAGCCGTTAGAACGAGCCCTGCTCAGCCGAGCCTTCCGAAACGACACCTTGAACGCGACAAGCCCATGACCAAAAGACAGGATCTCCAGCCAGGCAATCTCTTTGGTGCCGGAGGCGGCGACTTCCACCTCGCCGACGTTCTCAACATCCTGCGGCGGCGCTGGAAGCTCATTGCCGTTCTGGCTGTCATCGGAATCGGCACGGGCCTGTTTCACTACTTCAACACTCCCGAGACGTACCAGGCATCGACTCGAATCCAGATCGAGCGGCGCTCGGCAAACCCGCTCGGCACGCAGGCTTTCTGGCTCGAGAGCTGGTGGAGCCCCGAGTTCTACGCGACCCAGAACGAGATTCTCAAGAGCCGAGGCCTGGCCGAGCGAGTCGTCAAACATCTCAGACTCTGGGAGGACCCGGCCTTCGAGAGCGCAGTCGACGAGTCCGCCGTCGTGGCCGAAGACGGCGACGTCACCGCAGCTCTGGACGACGTTGCCGCCGGGCGGCTGGCCTCGCGGGTTCGAGGCGGCATGTCGGTGAGCGAGGTTCGAGGCACTCAGCTTGTCGACATCACGTATCGCTCCGGAGATCCCCGTGTCGCCATGAAGCTGGCCAATGGCTACGCGGAGGCGTTTATCCAACTCGGGAAAGAGGAGCGACGATCGGCAGCGCAAACGGCGTCCGATCGGATCGACACGGAGATCGAGAGTCTCGAGCTCGACATTCGCGACCAGGAGTCACAGCTTCTCGAGTACTCGAGACAAGAGAACATCGTCGCCACTGATGACACCTCCAATGTCACGCTGCAACGACTCGAGTCGGCCAACAATGCCTATCTGGAGGCGCAGCGACGTCGCATCGAAGCCCAGTCCGAGTACAACGAGCTGCTGAACCGCCCGCAGGAGACGATCGCAGAGCAACTGTCCGGCGGCCTCGTGAGCAACCAACGCTCGACCCTCTTGTCGCTCAGAGCCGAGTACGAGTCCAAGCTCGAGACCTTCCAGCCCACCTACCCGGCCATGGTGGAACTGCGCTCGAAGATCGACGAAGCGCAGTCACAACTCGACGAACTGATCCAACAGGAAGCCTCGGGTGCCGTCGCCGCTGCACGCACGCGCTATCTCCAAGCGCAGCGCACCGAGCAGAGCCTGTTGCGAGAGTACGAGTCGATGAAGGGTGAAACTCTTCGATTCCAGTCGGCTTCGACGGAGTACAAGAATCTGCTGGCCGAGGTCGAGGCGAAGCGCGAGATGCTGCAGCGACTCCAGCGCAGCCAGTCCGAAACGAGCGTCGCCGTCTCCACGAGCCAGGAGGCCACGATTCGTCAAATCGACCGCGCTCTGCTGCCAACGGCGCCGGTCAGCCCCAACATGAGGCGCAACGTCTCGCTGGGCATGAGCCTGGGTCTCTTCGCGGGTATCGCTCTGGTCCTTCTCATCGAGTACCTCGACAGAACACTCAAGACGCCGGACGATGTCGAGCGGCGACTCTCGCTGCCCGTGCTGACGGTCGTGCCCGATCTCGCGGAGCGCAGCCGCCGCTACGGACTGACTGGCGGCTATGGCTACGGGTACGGCTATGGCGCCAGACCCGGCAAACGCAAACGCGGGGTCAGACCCACCAAGCCGCCATCGGTCGATCTGATTCCGCACCACAGTCCTCGACTCGCCATCTCGGAGGCGTATCGGTCACTGCGCACGTCGCTCCTGCTGTCGTCGGCCGACGAGCTACGGGCAATCTCCATCACGTCGTCGAGCGCGGGCGAAGGCAAGACCGCTACGGCCTCGAACCTCGGCACGGTCATGGCTCAGCTCGGAAGACGGACGCTGTTCGTCGATTGTGACCTCCGCAAGCCTCGTGCACACCAGGTCTTCTCCGTTTCGAACCGCGTTGGTCTCGTGACCTACCTCGTCGGTCGAGCTTCGTTCGAAGACGCCATTCAGCCGACCGGAATCGAAGGACTCGATGTCGCGTCGTCTGGCCCGTCACCACCCAACCCATCCGAGCTCTTGTCCTCGGATCGCATGCAAGCGTTCATCCAAACGGCTCGGGAGCGCTACGACTTCGTCGTGATCGACACGCCGCCCGCGCTTGCGGTCACCGACGCCACGGTCGTCAGTCGGATGGTCGACGGCGTGGTGCTGTGCCTGCGGGCCGGTAGGGTCTCGCGCGAAGACGCCAAGGCAGGACGCGACCGGATCATGCAGGCCGGTCAGAAGATCCTCGGTATCGTCCTCAACTGCTACCGCAGCCACCAGGGTGGTTATCACCGGAGCTACTCGTACCACCATCAGGCCTACGGTGAGCCCGCCGAAG
>JANQPS010000498.1 GCA_028285365.1 Thermoanaerobaculia bacterium
CGGCTCGCGGCCCAACAGCAGCGCGACCGCGGGCCCCTCGTCCGTACGCCGCCTCGTCAACACGTTCTCAAAGGTTGGCAGCGAAGTGCTGCGCCGCGCTTGGCGGCGCGTGCGAGCCACCTTCGACGGTCATCGCGACGCCCGACTGCACCGGTCGCTCTACAGCCAAAGCACCCGTCCAGCCGACCAGACGATCGGCAACTCGGCAGCCGGCACCTGCACGCCGAGCCCCACCGTCCTGTGCCTCAACGACAGCCGCTTCCGCGTCGAGGCCAGCTGGCGCGATTTCGAAGGTCGCACCGGAGTGGGACAAGCCGTAGCGCTGACCAGTGACACCGGTACCTTCTGGTTCTTCGACGACGCCAACATCGAGCTGATCATCAAGGTGCTCGACGCCAGTGACGTCAACGGTCACTTCTGGGTCTTCTACGGCGCGCTCTCCAACGTCGAGTTCGAGATCACGGTCACCGACACCACGAACGGGGACCGCAGGACCTACCGCAACGAGGCCGGAGACTTTGCGAGCGTCGGCGACACGGAGGCGTTCGGTTCGCCCATGTGAACGGGTGCCGCGTCTCGCGACGTCTGGCTTGCAGCTCTTTAGGTGTGCCCACGACTCCTTCGCACTGGTTTCGATCAAGAAGCCATGCAGCCTAGGAGTGATGCACTGAGCTCGCTGAAGCAGAGGTCGTCGCCAAGAACGACGCTCGACCGTTGCGCCAACTGACAGGCCAGGGGCGCTGTCGCGTTAGGACCGGGGCACACCGTATCCCCGACTCAACCGAACATCGCTCTCGTCGTGTTCCTCATGAACGATCTCTAAGGCGTCTATCGCTCCGCCCGGCGTCCGTTCCGGTATGAGCTCGAGACCTGCGCAAGTGGCGACTCTCCGACTAAGATCTGTCAGAGGCACCACAGTGAGACTGCGGCAGCGATCCAAGACCCCCAGAGCCGCCGGCTCCTCCCGGACTCCATCGCCTGACCACAACATCTCTGGGCCTGCTGGATTCGCAAGACCCTACATCCAGCGCTAGCTCTCGCACTCCTATGATCTACAACAGCGAGTTCGCGCCTCGACGAGAGTACAAGTCATGACCGTCGCTGTAGTGACTGGCTCGGCCGGACTCGTCGGTTCCGAGAGTGTCAAGTTTCTCGTAGACCGGGGGCTCGAGGTCGCCGGAATCGACAACGATATGCGGCGAACGCTCTTTGGGAACGAGGCCTCTACTGCGAAGAACAGAGAGCATCTCGAGGCGCTCTACCCCACGCAGTATCGACACTACGATATCGATATCCGAGACGAAGAAGCTGTGGCATCGGTCTTCAAGAGGTACGGCGCGCAAATCGACCTGATCATTCATACGGCGGCCCAACCCTCCCATGAATGGGCCGCCAAGGCGCCCATGGTCGACTTTGCGATCAACGCCACCGGCACGTTGGTTGTGCTCGAGGCCACACGCCGCTACTGCCCCGACGCAACATTTGTTTTCACGTCAACCAACAAGGTCTACGGCGACACACCGAACACTCTACCGCTGGTCGAACGGAAAACGCGCTGGGAAATCGATCCAGACCACGACTATCAGGAAGGAATTCCTGAAGACCTAGGAATCGATATGACCATGCACTCCATCTTTGGCGCCTCAAAGGTTGCCGCAGATGTCTTGGTACAGGAGTATGGTCGCTACTACGACCTCAATACAGGAACGTTTCGCGGAGGATGTCTCACGGGCCCGAATCATACGGGGACCGAACTACACGGTTTCTTGGCGTACCTGATGAGGTGCGTCTGTACAGGAAAGCCGTACACCATCTTCGGCTATAAAGGGAAACAGGTCCGCGACAACATCCACAGCTCAGACCTGGTACAAGCCTTCTTTGAATTCTATCTCGAGCCCAGGCCCGGCGAGGTCTACAACATCGGTGGCTCCAGGCACAGCAACTGCTCAATACTCGAAGCCATCAAACTGTCAGAAGAGATCGCGAGCCGCGCTCTGAGCTACGAGTACTCGCACCAGAATCGAATGGGCGATCATGTCTGGTACATTAGCGACGTCCGCAAGTTCAGAGATCACTACCCCGCCTGGAGCCAGTCGTACAACGTGCGCCAGATCCTCGAAGACATCTATGAGCGCAACATTGATCGCTGGTCCGCGGACAAGTAGTCCGTCACGGACAACTCATGAAGCTCTCGGCCATCATTCCGGCACAGAATGAGGAAGGTAGTGTCCGGGGCACAGTAGAGAGACTGGCTGCCACGTTGACTCGCGAGGACATTTCCCACGAGATCCTCATCGTCAACGACCACAGTCGAGACCGGACAGATCTAGTCTTGGACGAGCTGGCCAACCGACTCGATGCGGTACGGTGGCTCGACAACCCACGGCAGAGCGGGTTTGGTAACGCGGTACAGACCGGCCTCGATCACTACTCAGGCGACGCTGTCTGCATCGTCATGGCCGACGCATCGGACGACCCGGAGGATGTGGTTACGTACTACCGACAGCTCGAGAAGGGCTACGAGTGCGTCTTTGGATCGCGTTTTACGAAAGCCAGCTCACTGACAAACTATCCCGTTCACAAGCTGATACTGAATCGAGCCGCCAACCGGTCAATACAACTGCTGTTCCGTTTGGATTGCAACGACATCACCAATGCTCTGAAGTGCTACAGGCGAGAGGTAATTGACGGAGTACGCCCTATCCTCTCGCATCACTTCAATCTGACGGTTGAGTTGCCGCTAAAGGCTATTGTCCGCGGCTACACCTATACTGTTGTACCCGTCAATTGGTCCGGCCGTATCAACGGGGTCTCGAAGTTTAGGATCAAGGAGATGGGCAGTCGCTATATGTTCATTGTCTTGTACGTCCTGCTTGAGCGCTGGCTGTCGCGCGGCGACTATCGGCGCCAGTCCGCGACGGATCAAGAGCCTGTGAAAGAGCCAAAAGGACTGCCGTCACGGCGTTGATGATCAGAGAGATTCATGGGTTCGTCTCTCGTTTCGACCTGCGTCGCGCTCTCGGCGACTGGCGACTGGTTCTGCTGATCTACTGCCTACCTGTCATCGGCAGCGCCGCCTACGTAGCCGCCTTCGCAGTCGACATGCCATGGGTCGACCAGTTCAACTTTATCCCTCTGCTGGAGAGCAGCCTGGCCGAGGCTCTGTTCTCCGCCGACTCTTTTGCTCAGCACAATGAGCACAGAATCTACTTCCCACGCCTTGCCATGCTGATTCTGGCTAGGGCCACGGGATACGACGTCGTCGTGGAGATGTACTTCACCCAAGCGCTCCTGCTCGTCGGCCTTGGTGTTCTTCTGCTTGTCCTGAAGAGGCAGTTCAAGCCGGGGGCTTTGGTGTGGCTGTGGTTGTCGCCTGTACCGTTTCTGCTATTCAGCCTGAGGCAGCACCAGAACTTTCTCTTTGGCTTCCAGCTCTCGCAGGTCTCGGTTCTCGTGTGCAGTGTCGTGTCCCTCTACGCTGTCACACGTTGTCCCGCGAGTGGTGGCGGGCCTGGGTGGCGCTACGCCCCGCTAGCCCTAGCGGCGAGCAGCGCGGTTGTTGCCTCGCTCTCTTCTGCTGGCGGCCTATTGGTTTGGCCAATCGCCTGCCTGCTGTTTCTCCTCTTGCCCTTAGACAAAGGCAGTAAAAGGGCCTGTCTCGCCTGTTGGAGTCTGATAGGAGTTGCTGTGTGGTTAGCCTACTTTCACGGCTATCAGCGTCCCTCCCATCACCCGGACATGTCTTTTGCTCTGGAGTCTCCCCTGGTAGCAATTGAGTACCTTTTTGTCTTTATCGGAGGAGCTCTCTCTTGGCAGCGTGATGTCGCTTTGATCATCGGGCTCGCTCTTCCTGTGGTCTCGTTGTCATCCCTCGTCTTGGTCTACAGAGCGGGTCGACTTGATGAGAACGCCTTCTGGATCGCGCTCATGGGCTTGGGGTATCTCACCGCTCTCGTGGCGCCGATCAGCCGCTCAGGGTTTGGCGTAGAGCAGGCTTTGGAGTCCAAGTATTCAACCTTTTCGATACCGATCGTTGTGGCGCAGTACGTTCTGCTGCTAGATCTCGTACTGTCCAGGGCTGCCAGGGAGCTAGCTCTTCTCAAACTCGGAGTTCTTCTTGGTCTAATTGGTGTCGGGCTATTCACGTCGAGCATCGAGGCGATCGAGTACGGGAAGAACGAGAAGGCCAGGCGTGAGCGTCTGACGCCTGCACTGCGGGAGTATCGGGCTTACCCGGACCAGCTGTTGAGTCAGATTCACCCCAATTCGGCTTTGGTCCGCAGAGGTGCGGGAGTTCTCGATCGGCTGGGCTACAGCGTGTTTCGTGCTGATGTGCCTTCCGTCGATTCGGATCTTCCGACTCGAGAACTAGGTACCAAGTTCTGGCTCGATCTGGTGAACGAGAATCTCGTGGGGTTCGGTATCGTCGGCGACGAGCTACGCGAACCGTCGGAACCGTTGGTGATAGATCCGTCGGCCGGCTTTGTAAGGGCGGCGGGATGGGCAGTTGACCTATCCAAAGAAGACGTCGCCGGCGACGTGTATCTTCGCATAGGGGATCGGTCCTATCGCGGCTACTACGGGGTGGATAGGCGGGATATTGCTGAGATGCTCGCGAACTCTTCCTATCGGTACACCGGATTCGAGCTCATTGTTCCGATTTCCGATCTGGAGCCGGGCCTGCAAGAGTGGACATTCTTGGTTTTGAGTTCCGATCGGCGTCTCTACTATAGTTTTGCTCACGAGTTTGAAGTCGTGTTTTCCGATGGGCGTGGACCGGGGTGAGACTCATGCCTCGCTGTGCCTCGCTTGGCCAGCTTTCGCTGGTCTTGGTCGATGGTCGCGGGACGTAGTGAGTAGATTGCGTAGAGGACTTTTCCTTCCGCAAGCTCGTATCAACAACCACCATTTCTTGCACCGAAGCCTCGGACGAGTCATCGAGACACAGGATGTCTACGGGAGACCGCGTTCCGTGCGCTGGGCTTCTGTCGGTCGTCGACACGGTGATCGAAGCCTGCAACTCCGCCCCGAAGAAGGCGCTTGACCATGCTCTGGCCGACCGCCTGGCCAGCCTCATTGCGCGTCATCCGGGCTTCAGAGATCGCATGGCTCGGGTGCGGAGAGCGAGTCGCGTCATCGGAGCGCCAGACCAACTGGCCTGCCTCTCAATCTCTCTCGCCGGTTCAGACCGTTGACCAGGGTCGAGCCCGCCGTTCATGGATGCGGTGAGATCGAGGTCCGCGCCGGTGGCTACTGTCCGTGATCTGTGGCCGGTGCGTGGGCAGGTCCAGACACCTCAGAGCCACGCGCGCTCGTAGTCGTAAGATGGTCGACAACCCGTTCCATGCCAAAACGACAAAGGAGACCGTCGTGACGACTCGGACTTCTCTACTTCTGCTGGCCGTGCTGTTGACACCTACAGTCGCCACGAGCGCCCCGGCGCCTGGTCTGAACGAATCCGACGGCGCCATTCCCCGCACTGCAGACGGCCGGCCCGATCTTTCGGGCAACTACAACGTCGCGACCTTGACGCCACTCGAGCGACCCGAGATCTACGGTGACAAGCTGCTCCTGACACGTGCCGAGGCCGAGGAGATCGTGGCCGCGGAGGCCGCGCGTCGCGACGCGCTGGCTCAGCCCAGTGACGCGACACGCGAGGCTCCACCCAAAGGCGGCGACGGCTCCCCCGGTGCCTACGGCAACGTCGGCGGCTATAACTACTTCTGGATCGATCGAGGCACCGACGTCTTCGAGCTGGACGGCAAGTTCCGCACGTCGATCATCACCGATCCCGTGAACGGTCGGCAGCCGGAGCTGACCGAGCTCGGCAAGAAGAAGCAGGCAGTGCGAGCGTCGCTGTTTCCGCCCAACCAGGGCCGCGCGTTCTGGATGGAGGACAACGAGCCTGGACCTTACGACGACATGGAGCAGCGTCCGCTCGCCGAGCGCTGTCTGCTCGGCTTCAGCTCGACCGCGGGCCCACCCATGATGCCCGCCGGATACAACAACTTGAAGACCATCGTGCAGACGCCTGATCACGTCATGATCCTCACCGAGATGGTGCACGACGCGCGCATCATCCGGATCGACTCGGAGCACACCCGGCCCGAGATCCGCTCGTGGCTGGGCGACTCGGTGGGGCGCTGGGAGGGTGACACCCTAGTGGTGGAAACGACGAACTTCCGCTCGCAAACGGCGCTGGGCTTGGCTTCAGAGAACCTGCACGTGGTGGAGCGCTTCGAGCGCATCGACGCCGACACATTGCACTATTCGTTCACGGTCAACGACGACACGATCTGGACCGCGCCGTGGAGCGGTGAGTACGTCTGGCCGGCAAGCGACGAGCGAGCCTTCGAGTACGCCTGCCACGAAGGCAACTACGCGATGGGCAACATCATGCGTGGAGCGCGACTGCTCGAGGCGGACATGCTCGAGGAGCTCGGCCAGTAGAAGTGAACTGCGCGAGGGCGCTCCTCGAGGATCGACGAGCGGCCTCGCCGACGGCAAACCACATGGCTGCCACATCAATCCCATCAATCCAAGCCAATCGCCCTCTTGCCGCCCGACCTCAGGGCAGTCTTGCCTGCCAGCCCGCCGAGCTTCGCATTTAGGTCCTCGAGACAGGATCGCTTCCGCCAGAATCGCGTAGAAAGGCAATACTGGAAGTCCCGCACCAGAAGATCTATGGCCTGGATGGTCTTCAGCTCTTCATCCAGCTCAGAAACTCGACTGCTCACCCGGTCAACTGAACTGTCGAGCAGCACAAGCGCACCCTCGCTATCGACGGGCAGGTCATCACCAAGTAGGGCGACCTGGAACTGCTCGACGGTGGTCTCGAGGCTGTCAAAACTGGCCTCCAGGGAAAGCGCCAGGCCTTCGGCCCGTGTTACGCCCTTGCCTACGGCACCTCCAATCCTGCGAGCCGCCGTATCCCCAGCTTCTTCGATCAACTGAGCTGCCACGGCAACACTTCCTCGAAGGTCTGCCATCTGTGCGTCCAGGCCTGTGGCACAAGTTTCACGAAACACCGTTGGGAGCTCTTGCCTTACGGCGAGAACGGCGGCCTCCTCAAGTCGCCGGACCACCTCGGCAACCTCGTTCACAGTCCGGCGATCGCGCTCCGTGTCAATCTCTAGGTCGAAGAGGTAGTTCCTCGCACCTTCTTCACCGAGGCGCGTCACTAGACGCTTGACCTCCTCTCTCGATCGCCCCGTCTCGTTCATGATGGCATCGACGAGACTCAAGAGGTGACTCCTCGCCTCATAGGCCTGCAACTTCTCGTGCTCACGCACTGAGACGAACAAGCGACACGAGGCGCCAGCGGCTATCAAGCACAGGATTACCACGCCAGCCTTCTTGTTTCGGCCGGGTACCTGCATGAGTGTCAGGAAGAGGGTGAGAGTGATTCCGAGCAGAGAGGCGATGAGGCTGAAGAGCGCCATCAGGCTTGCCCTCTGTTTGACCGACGCTCATCTCCATTGAGGCCGGCGCGGCCATCCAGAGCGTCGATGGCGCGGTGCATCAGGCTGCCCAAAACTCTCGGGTTGTAGCTCGAAAGGAAGCTCACGAGCGACACGAGACCAGCCAGGCGAATGTACTGCTGTGGGGTCTTCGCGCCGAGAGGTGAGTCCATGACGAGGAGCACTCCCGACATCAAGAAGAGGTAGACGAGAAAGCCACGCAGAACCCCAGAAAGGTAGGGATTGCTGGGGTCGCGGTCGGACTCCGGCCCGACCGGATGTTCGGTGTCCTGCTCACCTGGCGGCATCCGCGACGGTGCATGTAGAAGCGCTCTGCGGCCGACCGCGCCCAATACGCCGGCGGTACTGCTAAGCAGCATGATGTTGACTGGCGTGAAGAGCACGAGGATCGCGAACCAGGCGAAAGCGATCTGCCCATCAGCGGCATTGTCTACGCAGTCACGGTCTGGGTCGGCTCCTTCCCAGAGAACAGCTGCGTCTTCGCTAATCTGACACCTGAAGGGCAGTGTGTCTACGGTGAGTCCCCCGACGAAGAGGGAGATCCAAGCCAGGAACGCGACTGCCAGCGTCGCCTTACCGAGCAGCTTCAGGCCGTCCTCGTCAGGCCGCTCGTCCTCGCCTCCGGGGCTAGGCGGCTCGTCGTCCCCGGCACTGTGCTCGGCGTCAGTAAGCGTTACATCCGCGACTTCTTCCTGCGACATTCCCTCAGCCAACCGAGCCGAGACAGCAGCTAGAGAGCCCTGGTCCTCGAGCTCGCGCGCTTGAACGTTTTGTTTGCTCATAGCCACCCGTCCTCCATCAATAGAAGCTGATAACCGCGCTAGACGGACGCCGGTTTCGATTTTGCGGAACTAAGCGCGCCGCGATGGTCGATCGGTATAGGAATCGGGAGTTGAGAACCTCTACTGGTCGGCATCTTGAAGGGCGTGTTCCGGCCGCTCGCGCCGTATGTCGATTGAGCTCGAGCACCCAACCGCGCACCGACTCTCGGTAACCCAGCTCGTCAGCCACCATCTGACCGGCCAATGAAGCTTCAGGGGCGCCGGGAAGACGCTAGCGGCGTCCGTCTACCTAGAAGTGTGATGAGTTGGAACGTAGTGGCTGACGAGCCATCCTGACGCCAAGCCCTGCGGTACGCCCTGGGCCTTCAACCAACCCCCAGCGTTCTCAAGCTTCAAAGCCCCGCTGGCGGGAACCAATCACTTTCACGCTGCACGCGGACATACATGGCTACGGATTCACAGAAAGCATGGGACAAGTTCGTCGAACTCGCACAGGGCGTCCGAGAACTCGTCGCCAACCCGGCTCTTCCAAATCTGGTCCACAGAGCCATGAACAATGGTGCCTCTTGGTTCGCCGGAAGCCTTGCCCTCTTTGCTATTGCACTCGCTTTCGGTTTCGAGGCCTGGACCATTCGAGAGGTGACCGCAGACAACCTCAGGAAGACTGTCTCGAGGATATTGAGCACCCCCCAGGAGCCAGGGCGGAGCGAGGAGTACCTGGGAATCATCGCAACAGTGTTGTCGCCGCTGAACGAAACGGACTGTCCAGACTGCGAGGCTGCGGTGATGACGACTCCAGACGTCACCAGCAGCGTGGAATCATTCCTCGATAGCTTCTCGAAGCAGAGCGCCGCGCTTTCTCCAACCGACGAGACGCCGGACCGGTTCGCGGGAATACCACCTGAGGTCCGATGGCGCCTAGCGGAATGTCCGGACGGCCCTCCCTCCTCGATGCCTCAGACCTTCGGCATTGGTCCAGGGCTCTGCCTGGTACGCGCCAAGAGTCTTGTCTTCATTCCTCCAACCGAACTCCTGTACCAGGAATGCCTAGCCTCAGTGGCGGACGGAGCTGCCGACCTACCAGAAATTCGCCTGGACAAGGACGGGGTGGCAGAGTGCGTGGGCGGGCTAGCAAGAGACGACTCCAGCTCACGTGAGGACGGCGAGGCGAACAGTCAAGAGAAACAGAATATAGATACGACGGCTCGCGCTGAACGCCTCCGTGCAGCTACTGCTCTCGGCCTGATCTTCTCCCTGGCGGCGCCAGCGGGACACCCATGGTTCCATGACTTGACCCTACCCCACTCTCTGCCTCAGGCCTATTTCATCTCACCCGATGGCGTCTTTGCGCATATAGCCGGCGACCAGCAGTCGCTCGAAATAGTCAACGAGCAACCCCTCAGACGCTGGGAGTCACGGCCCTACTTTCAAGCGCTCCTTCGTGACGATCAACCGTCCCGACATCGGACGCGTGTCTACCTCGACATCACGGGCCTCGGCTTGGTCCAAACAACCTGCCAGGTCCTCTTCGACCGCTCTGACACCAACATCCGGAGCGGTGTCGTCTGCGTGGATGCTCCGGTACACCCATGCCGCCTGCACCCTGCGAATTCAACGAGGCAATGCGGCGAGAACTCGTCGAACAGGTGGATCCGGTCATGGTCGGATCCGGTTCTCGACTATCGGTTGTTCGAAGTGCCCGCAAGTGGGAGCGACAAGGTAGGCAATGTTCAGCCGACCGGCGGCGACCCACAGCTTCCTGCCCTTCTAGCCAAGTCCGAAGATCTCAAGGCCACTGGGCTCGCCTTCGAGGGAGACGAGTTCTTGATCACGGTCAAAAGGGGACCGAACGGGCGAAAGACCTTGCTGCGCCTCAAGCCAAGTCGTGATCTTCGCAGACCCGATGTCTTCATGATCACGGCGGTCTCGCTCCTTCTGGTCTCGATCTTCTGTTTAGTCGCATGCGCAAGATCGGCCGCAAAGGCGGGCGAAGCCGCCGAGAGCGGCTCGCTGCTGAGAAATCTCCCTGTTGCCGTCGTTCAACTCGACGAAGACCGACGGATTCGATTCGCAAACGACCGAGCCGAAGAGATCCTGGCAAGACCACTCCATCGATTCGGTCTCACAACGGCAGCACCGGAGCCGCCTCACAACGCTCCCCCCGATCGACCGCTGTTCGCGGAGAACTTTGACAACGACTTTTTGATCGAGGTCAACGTCTCCAAAGGCACGGTTTCAAGACCGAAGAAGCTCGACAAGGTCAACGCGTCTCGCACCCTCGGCGTAAGCTCCGAGTACTACTGCAGGCTTCACCCCGATGCCCAGACCGGCAGGCCGTGCACATGGATACGCGTACTCGGATCGCCAGCGCGTCACTCGAGGCCTCGGTCTCAAACGCGCGTGACTACATTCGGCGCATTTGAGCGCGTACCTCCTGGATTGGCAGAGATGCTCGAGAACTACTACCGCGCTAGATTCGCACCTAGCGCATGGATTCACTGGAGCGCAGAGCTTGAAAGCTGGCTTCAGGGCAGGAGGATTCGTGAATAATCTCTGGCTGCCGATCATCGAGATCCTGGTGCTTCTCGGCTTCTCGTTGCCGCTGACTCGCACACTTCTTCGGAGCATAGCTGGAGTGAAGCTGGGCGTCTTGGGTATCCCACTCCTCGAGGACAACAGGCAACGAGTGAGATTTCTCCTCCAGAATCAGAGAGAAATGCCGGTTCGAGGCCCCGCCGAAGTCACGCTGAAAATCGAGGGCCGCGGCCAGTTCGTCCTAGGAGAAGAACACACTCTAATTCACGGCCCTGGCGCAATAGCAGGTAGCCCAACGGCGGAACAAGACCCAGCGGATTCTTCCGATCGCTCGAGTTGCAAGATAGTTCGCTTTGCTATTGGCCGGGGTATGCGTCCACTGGAGACTTGGGAAATCACCTCAGGAGTCTCATCCGAAACCTCCGCCGTGAGTTTAACTATCTGCGCAGAAAAGGAGCTCGGTAGAGAGGGAACCTTAAGTGTTCGCCTTGCGAAAGAGGCGCTAGAATCCAAGCCGCGCGTGATCGGTCCCGCTACCAATGGAATGTTGGTGCTGCTTCCGCTAGCGATACTGCTCACCCTAGTCGTCTTTGTCACGGTCGGGTGGGCCATCAGGTCCTTCACAGAAGGTGCCACGGCGTCACTTTTAGAAACTGTCTACCTAGGGTTGCAGGACCCGCGTTTCCTAGGGGTTCTCTTCGTCCAGGCACTATTTGTAGTCGCGGCTATGACGGTCTGGTGGCGTCGCGAACCGGCGATCATTCAGGGCTACCGCGGTGCTCTCGGCATAACAAAAACCTCGTCTTGGCCCGAGCTTTCGAGCTTGGAGTCCGAAGGCAACGAGCTACCTGACAAGTGATAGTGAACCGCCCCAAAAGACTGCTGCACCGAAGTGCCTGCACCAAACCGCCAGACCAGCTGGTTGGCATCTCAATCTCCCGGACAGCAAAGCGGTCTCGCCGTTCGGCAGGCCGCCCGATGTCTTCCTCTTGTCCCTGGGAAGGGACCGTACTCTCTGAGGATCCCTTGACCGATCAGGTCCGGCGCTGAGCGGAGAAGCCGTACTGAGCCTTAGAGGTCTCCAGAATCTCGGCGACCAGCGGGATTTCCCGAAGGTACCCCGTGGTCGGGGCAATACTGGCAACAGCATTCACGGATTTCGACTCGGGTCTCATCGATCTCAGCAGCCGCTCAGGGCGCGCTCAACGGCTGGCCCAGCACCCGATAGAACTCGACCACCTCGGTTGTCGCGGCGATGCCCTCACGTCGCACCCAAGCATCGAACGAGGCCCAGTCAACCCGTTCCAACTGATGGGTCGCGACGAGCACTGCCTGCTCGAGAGATTGCGCGTCTTACCAGGAAGCGGCCGCGATCAGTCGATCCATTACGCATTGAGTCGGACTGATGATGCGGAGATTCCCCGAGGCCGTTGGCATCGACACGGAATCCGCCGCATCGACGTAGGTCGAACCGAAAGCGAGTGGGGCCGGCGGAAACTCGAGGTACCACTCGGTCTCTGGATGCTCGAAGACCGAGAGGCGAGGGCCGCCGGTGTGGACAGAATCCAGCTGCCCGAGTGGGGGGATCAACTCGTTCACAAGTGCGGCGGTCACAAAGTCGAGGTCCGAGGATTCGTAGCGGTTGTTCGAGTAGATGCTCACGGCGCCACCACCGGACAACGTGGCGACGATGCCAGCCCCCTCGAGAGAGCCCGACACGATGGCGGCGAGCTCGAGCAGTGGCGTCGTGCTCGAAATCCTCGACTCAGGCATTCCTTAAGGACCGAGTCTTCGGGTTCATTGGTTCAAGGCTTCCCGGGTCGGCGAGGGCGCCGACGCTCACGGTAATACTTGCGGAGAGTCGATTCGGGCAAGCGGTCCAGAACCGAACGCAGGAATGCCCGAAGAGAGTCGGTGATCGGAGAGCGCGCGAAGTAGTAGATGCGCGCCGCTCCCTCTCTGCGGCTCACCAGCAAACCAAGCTCCTCGAACTTTGTGAGCTGCTTCTGCACCTGACTCAGCGACATACCAAACGTCCTGGCGATCTCGGCTCCATAACCTCTGCCGTAGTTCTCCAGGTAGACAAGAACCTGGTAGGCCGCTTTGCTCCCGAAGAGGCCGATCAGAGGCGCCTCGGAAATCGTTGCTCGGTCAGTTCTTTTAGTCGTCTCCATCGGCCTGGAAAACCTCAAATCTAGGTATCTACACCTACTTTGTAGGTATGACACCACGCCGCTGGCACCTCAATACTCGATCCCAGCACCTCAATCATCCCGCTCGACGACGCCCGCGACGACTCCGTCATGCCCGTCCGCCGGATGCTTGAATCGAGAATCTCTACCTGGCCCTGGCTCGACACAGCCACAGCTGATCGAGCCACAACCAGACTCACCGCGACACCGCCAACTGGCCCCGGCTGCCACCGCTTGACCTGCCGGAGAGCCGTGCCGAGCACAGCCAGCAAAGACAACAGCACCAGAATCGCCAGCACGATCAACACGGTGCGTAGGACCCCTCCAAGCGCATGGCCTCGAGGCTCGCCGCGGAGGCGCTCCCGCTCGGCGGCAACCGGCTCGAGGGCCAGCCGGTAGCCGAAACCGCGGACCGTCTCGATGTACTGTCGATCGGTTGTCTGACCCATCGCCCGTCGCAAGAGGCTGACCCGCTGCTGCAGCGTCTCGTCGCTGACCGCGCTACCGGCCCACACCTGCTCGATGAGGTCGTCACTGGACAGGGCGGACGGCGCTGCCTTGACCAGCGCTGCCAACAGCTCGAACGAGAGCTTCCCGAGCACGATCTCTTCTCCAGCCCGGCTGAGCCGCCGGGCCGCAAGATCGAGTTGAAGATCGTCGAGAACCAAGATTTCGGGGCTCTGCACGGAAGCTTCAGGCTCCTTTCAGGATTCGAAACGGGATCGGGCGGTA
Organism: Thermoanaerobaculia bacterium; assembly: GCA_028285365.1. Lineage (GTDB taxonomy): Bacteria > Acidobacteriota > Thermoanaerobaculia > Multivoradales > Multivoraceae > JANQPS01. The sequence goes on from JANQPS010000498.1 coordinate 13,723, forward strand.
CACAGAGTCAGTATGAACGACCAACACGCTCCTCGTCCCAACCTCCGCCGGCGACGCCGGCTGCTGATCACTGGCTTCATCGCGGCCGCCCTCTTCACTCCGCTCGCCTGTGAGCTGTCCAGGTGGCAGAAGCTCCCCGAGACGTTCCCCCTGGCGCAGACCCTCGGATCCGCCAGGGAGACAGACTCTGCGCGACAAGCGACGACCTCTCTCTCAGAGTGGATCTCCTCGCGTGAGGTGACGGGCGTGGCGGCCTGCGTGGCGGTCGCCGGAGAAACGGTGTGGTGCGGAGCGCAAGGTTGGGCAGACGT
>JANQPS010001000.1 GCA_028285365.1 Thermoanaerobaculia bacterium
GCTTGCGGCAGATGATCGGGTCATCGATGGTGTAGGGGAGAACGACGAAGTCCTCCTTGACCAGGATCTTGGTGGCTTCGAGCAGCTCTTCGTTGTCAGGGAAGAGTGTTTGCTGATCCCCGATGACTTCGAGCTTGACCCAGTTCCAGCCGCCGAGCTCGCGCGCGAGTCGGGCGGTGCGCACGGCTTCGTCCGCGGTGTAGCAGCCAGCCGTATTGGGCAGCAGGTGATAGCGATCGAGGTCGATCTGCTCGAGGAGGTTGTCCTTCTCGTTGAGGTCCACCCGTCGCAGCGCGACGGTGACCATCTCGGCCGCCGACGCCTCGAACGCATCACGCATGACCTGGGCGTTCGTGTACTTACCCGTGCCGACGATCAGGCGTGAGTGAAACGGCCGACCGGCGACGACCAGGGGCTCGGCGGTCACCGTCTTGGACTCGACTTCGTCGATCATGTTGACCTCTAGACCGAGAGCGACGACTCGCTCGCTCAGCTGCCGCGGACCGGAACGAAGTACTCGGTGCCACGAATCTCGCGGCGGAGCTGATGGATCAGCTCTTCGAAGTCTTCGTCGCGATTCTCGAAATCGAGATGACGCGTATCGACCACGAGCAGGGGAGTGTCGTCGTAGTGGTAGTAGTAGTGGTTGTAGGCGTCGATCAGCTGAGCGATGTACTCGGAGGACATGTCCCGCTCGTAGTTGCGCGAGCGCTTCTTGATGCGCGCCATGCACGTGTCCTTGTCCGCCACGAGGTAGAGCACGAGGTCGGGCTTGGGCACCTGGGGCTCGAGCAACGAGAACAACTTGTCGAAAAGCATGAGCTCGTCATCCGACAGGTTGAGATAGGCAAACACCCGGTTCTTGGCAAACGTGTAGTCCGCCAGGAGAAGCCGCTGGAACAGGTCCTGCTGGATCGTGTCGAGCTGCTGACGGTAGCGCGTCAACAAGAAGTACAGCTCGGTCTGGAACGCCGTTCCTGGCCGATCCTTGTAGAAGTCGGTCAGAAACGGGTTTTCCGCGTCTTCGAGCATGCGCACGCCCTCGAAGCGACGCGAGAGCATGTCGACCAGCGTCGTCTTGCCCACCCCAATCGGGCCGTCGACAGCCAGGTACCTAAAGGGCAGGGTATCCGCTGACACCTCGGCACTATACATCAGCCCCGAGCCTTCTGGATCAGGGTGCCAGCCTGGGCCAAGAGCCACACTGCCGAAGGACTTGCGTGCTCTGGAGGGGGAGAGCCGTCTCGTCCCTCCTCGTCTGTGCAAGCCTCTGGGCGCTTGGTGATATCGTTCGCCTCCCCGCCCTCCGGTGCGAGCGGGTCCAGAGTGTCGAGGTCGGCAGCCTCAAGCGCGCACGAGCGCCGCCAAGCATCAAGCCGCACTCGCTCTGCAACCCACTTTGCCACCGCCACCCAACATTCGACAGGAGAGCGAGTCGATGAATCCCTGGTGGAGACGTCCGAACCCCGAGCGCGGTGCCAGTGGTGGCGCCGATCAGCGTTCGGACAGCCAGACCGCCGCGGCCCGAGAGTCCGAAGGCCCAGCGGCGATCGAAGACAGCCTGGAGCCCCTACCCGACCTTCCTGAAGACGACGAAGACTTCGAAGAAGAAGCCGCCCCACGATCGAAGCGCAAGCGCTCGCGGCGCAAACGCCGCCGTCGCAACGGGGCTGACAAGTCAGACGCACCGTCCGTGCGTTCGACCGCGACCGACGAGCCCATCTCGGCTGCTCTGGTCGATGTCGAGGCCCTCGCAGACACCCTGCGAGCACTCTCGATCGATCTCGACGACGACTGTTCGTTTGCACAGGTACTGGCGTGCTCGGGTGAAGGCACGATCAACTCTGCATACGCCAACGGCAACCGCCACGCCCGCCTTCAGCGCGTCCTGGCCGACGCCGGGTTTGCGATCCAAGAGACCACCGGAGGAACCCAGGGGCTCCGCCTGCGCCTGGCCGTCGACACCGTCGATCTCGCGCATCGCGCGGCGCCCGGGGCGTTGCTGCTCTCCGGGAATCACGAGACCATGGAGCTCCTGGCCGAGCGACTGGCCGAGCTCGAGCGTCCCATGATCACAGCTCACGATCACCTGACGCGCTCGACGGGTGCCACGGAGAGCGCTGACGACTCAGCCGACCAGGACGGCGCCGAAGCTGCCGAAGACGCGGACTCCCATGAGGATACGGATGGCGACGAACGCCAGCCTCAGCGTCGGAGTCGTCGCGGGCGCGGAGGCCGCCGAGGCCGCGGTCCACGTCGTTCCGCAGAGAGCAGAGACGGAAGAGACTCCGAGTCCGCTGGGTCGCGCAGGGCGCCGGTCGCGGCGAGCCAGAACAACGGTGACGCCATCGCGCTACTCGACCGCGCACTGGAGAGCCTCGTTGACGCCGGGCCACAGGTCGTCTGGGCCACTCTAGTGCGACAGACGATGTTGCGTCTGGATCCCGAATTCGACGAGCGCCGCTCCGGCTACGACGGTTTTGCCGATCTCCTGGAGGCAGCCGCCAACGACGGCATCATCCGGCTACAAGACGACGAGCGCACAGGCTCCCAGGTCGTCGTGGCCTGGGGACGTCCGACGGCCGACTGATCTCTCCGGCCGACCAGCACTTCCGGCTACTTCTCGGCGCCAACCCGGCCACGACTGAACACGTCGACATCGAGCGGGTCACTCTCACCCGCTCGGTGTCGTCTCAGTGCCGCGTGAGCGATCATCGCAGCGTTGTCGCTGGCGTAGACCAGGGGCACTAGAGCCAGGGCCACGCCGCGCGCCTCTGCGAAGGAGGCAACCTGGCGCCTCAGCTCACGATTTGCGGCCACGCCCCCTGAGACGGCGAGGCTCTCGAACGGGCGCTCGCGAAAGAGTCGCTCCAGTCGGTTGACGATCTGCGCGATCGCGGCGTAGCGGAAGTCGACGATCAGCTGAACGAGCTCGGCCGCCAGCTTCGGCTGCGTCGCGTCCGTGGGGACATCGGCTCGCTCCAAAGCCTCGACCTCACGCAGGGCCGCGGACTTGAGACCCGAGTAGGAAAACGCGATGCCCTCCTGGCGTGGCAGTCGGAACCGCTGCTTGTCCGGATCGAGCCCGGAGGCTTCAGCCAGCCGGTCGACCTCGGGACCACCCGGAAACGGGAGGCCGATCCTCTTGCCGAGCTTGTCGAAGGCTTCACCGACGGCATCGTCGCGGGTCTCACCCACGGTGCTGGTCTTTGATCCATCCACTTCGATCAGCGACGTGTGCCCCCCCGAAGCCACCAGCCCGACAAATCTCTCGGGAATCTCGGCGACCGGCGCGCCACTCTCTCCGAGATAGGGAGAGTAGAGATGGCCTTCGAGGTGATGGGTGGCGAGAAACGGCTTGTCGAGGCCGTAGGCGATGGCCTTGCCGAGCGAGAGCCCGACGAGCAGAGACCCGACGAGCCCAGGTCCTGAGGTCGCCGCGACCGCATCGATCTGGTCGAGCTCGACGCCCGCCAGCTCGAACGTCTGGCGGCTCACCTCCGGCCAGTTCTTGAGGTGCTCGCGAGACGCAATCTCGGGAACGACGCCGCCGTAGGGTCGATGCTTCTGAATCTGGGAGGACACGACCGAAGCCAAGACCCGGCCTCGGCCATCCACGATCGCGCACGCCGTGTCGTCACACGAGCTCTCGATGCCCAGAACGAGAGGTGATTCCGGGTGGGCGCTCGCCTGCGTGGACGCAGCTGAAGAGGCTTTCTTGGTCTCCGACATAGGGACGGCTACGAGGGATTCGCTCGAGGGACTCACGGTGTCTTCTTGATGTCGCTCAAAGGGGAGCGGGTGCGCCTTCAACGACTCTTCAACGACTCTCCAACGACGGCCACGCGGCCCGCTGACTCTATCTTCCCGATCATCTCCTTGATCGACGCCGATCCGCCGAGGCTCGCTGCTACAGTCTCGCGCAATGCGGGCTCAGACCCACAGCCACAAGCCCTCGGCGACTGACGCCTGAGACCTCGGCCCGAGTCGTCCAACCCGCATCCGAAGACTGCTCGTGGTGAGCGGCCAGAGCCGTTCGACATGGCCACGGGCTCCAGACGAGGAGCATTCCCACCCATGACCACTCGCCTCAGAACGCTCGATGATCTTCCGAGCCTCAGCGATCAGGCGGTACTCGTTCGCGTCGATTTCAATGTCCCCATGCAAGGAGGCACCGTCACGGACCGGACACGGATCATCGAGGCACTTCCCACACTCCGAGAGCTCTCGGAGAAGGGCGCTCGGCTGGCGCTAGCCTCGCACCGCGGACGGCCAAAAGGAGAGCGTCGGCCCGACTTCAGCCTCGCTCCCGTCGCCGGCGCGCTAGCCGACGAGCTGGGGACGTCGGTCGCTTTTGCGGAAGACTGCATCGGGGATCCAGCTCGACAGATGATCGACGGCCTCGAACCAGGTGGCGTCGGACTCCTCGAGAACGTGAGATTTCACGCCGGCGAGCAAGCCAACGACGCTGACTTCGTGAACGAGCTGGCAAAGCTCGCCGACATCTTCGTCGGGGACGCCTTCGGGACGGCACACCGTGCTCATGCTACGACCGCGGGTCTACCGCAGCGCGTGGCACACAGCGCCGCGGGCCGGCTGATGGAGCGGGAGATCGAGACCCTCGAGGGACTCCTGGAAGGGCCCAAGACGCCCTACGCCGGCATCCTGGGTGGCGCCAAGATCAGCGGCAAGATCGACACCCTGAGCAATCTCGTCGAGATCATCGACGTCCTGCTGGTGGGTGGGGGAATGGCGAACACGCTGCTGAGCGCAGCGGGCTACGAGATGGGTCGATCTCTGGTCGAGGACGACAAGATCGAGTTGGCGTCTCGAGTTCTCGAACGATGCAAACAACGGGGGGTGAGCGTCCACCTGCCGACCGACGTCGTGGTCACTCCTGACCTCGGGAGCGATCCTCCCGAGAGCAGCGTGTGTCTCGTCTCCGAGATCCCTCGAGACGCCGCGGCGGTCGACATTGGACCCAAGACTCAAACCGAGTTCCGGCAGGCTTTGCAGTCGGTCGAGACGGTCTTCTGGAACGGACCCATGGGTGTCTTCGAGAAACCGCCCTTCGACGAAGGCAGCCGCGCCGTCGCCTCGGCTGTCGGACACGCAGGTGCCTTCAGCGTCATTGGCGGGGGTGAGACCGTCGCGGCGGCCAATCAGGCTGGCGTACTGAGCGAGATATCTCACGTGTCGACCGGCGGCGGGGCGTCGCTCGCCTTGCTTGCCGGAAAACCGCTGCCCGGCGTCGAGGCCCTGGCGGAAGGGGACTGAGTCATGACCGAGCGCACCAGATTGTTCGCGGCGAACTGGAAGATGAATCTCGAGGCCGCACAGGTAGACCAATACCTGGCGAGGTTCACGGCTGGCCTGAGAGAATCCGCCAGTAACGGTATCGAGTTGGCGTTTTATCCATCAGCCATCTGGCTCGAGCGCCTGCTTCGAGAACTGACCCAGGTCAGCAGCGCCGGCCGTTCCATCTTCATCGGGGGCCAGGACCTCCACCCCGAATCTGCGGGGGCACACACCGGAGACCTTTCAGGGGAGCAGTTGGTATCTGCCGGCTGCACGTCGGTGCTTTGCGGACACAGCGAGAGACGACAAGACCACGGCGAGGACGATCAACTCGTCGCGGCCAAGACCGAAGCGGCACTCCGCGTGGGCCTCTTGCCGGTCGTCTGTGTGGGCGAATCACTGGAGCAACGTGAGGGTGGACAGACCAAAGATGTCCTTCAGAGGCAGGTCTCTACCATCCTCGAGACCGTGCTCCGGACTACGGAGACCCAGCAGCTGCCGCCGATCGTCATCGCCTACGAGCCCATCTGGGCTATCGGCACGGGTCGTACCGCCACTCCGGACCTTGCCCAAGACGCCCACGCAGCAATTCGCGAGCTGATCCGGACCGCGGCAGGAGTCGAAGCAGCTCGTGCCACCAGGCTCCTGTACGGTGGCTCGGTCAAACCCGGGAACTGCGAAGAGCTGATCGCAGAAGAAGACGTCGACGGCTTTCTCATTGGCGGGGCGAGCCTTGATCCCGACTCGTTCCTCGATATCATCAGTCGCTGCGGCTAGCTGTTAGCCGTCCACACGCGCTCCTACGCTCGCTTTCATCTCGACTCCCTTTCCTTGGGGAAGCTCTTGAGCTAGGATGCGCCGTTCCCGCTGTTGGCTAGCTCAGCCTGCGGGATCAACACGGCAGCACGGGCGCGGCACCTCGCCGACTCGCGCGAACAGGCTCGGGGCGCTGCCTCGCGGCCTGCCGGAGATTCAAAGTGATCTACATCTTCTACACCGTCCACGTCGTCGTCTCACTGTTCCTGATCCTCGTCGTGCTCTTGCAGCAAGGCAAAGGAGCCGATCTGTCGGTTTTTGGTGGCGGCGGCACGCAGACGGCGTTCGGCGCTCGCGGCGCGGCGACGATTCTCCACAAGCTGACGGTGATCTGCTTCGTGCTCTTCATCCTCACCACGCTGAGCATCGGAATCCTGCAGACCGCCGACGATCCAACCGTCATGAGCGATGTGGAGTCAGCGGCGGACGACCAAGGTGACGAAGCGCCTCTGTCCGCACCGGCAGGTGGAACGCTTCCCGCTGACGGCGCAGAGGACAGCGCAAGCGATGACGGCACCACTCCGGATGCCGCCGCTGGCGAGACGAGTGACGATTCCGCCTCCCAAGAGGCTACCGGCGAAGACACCGAGACTTCGCCTGACGCGGAGACAGAGAGTCCGAACGAAGAGGGATAGCTCGAGCGATATCGCGGAATCCTCGTCCGCGGCCCGAATATCGGATTCCGAGCTTTCGAGAGACCAAAGAGTTCACAGCATTCAGACTGCTTCTTCGTGCCGAAGTGGCGGAATTGGTAGACGCGCACGGTTGAGGGCCGTGTGGGGGCGACCCCGTGTCGGTTCGAGTCCGACCTTCGGCACCATTACTCTTTCCTACTCTCTCTCTCTCTCTCTCTCTCTCCTGCCTTCTCGATCTGCTCGCTTCTGACGCTTCGTCTCGTCTGAGGCTCAGCGTCTCGCAGACGCGCGCTTGAGCCTTCTGGCGCTCGAGCGCTGCGAGTCGAGCCAACGGCTTTCGCTCAGAACGCCCACGATCCACGCGCTGGAGAGGACGACTGCTCTCGTGAACTCGCGCCTGGCGGAGCCATCCAGGAGCTCTACCCGGGCAGCCTGTCGATCTCGAGCGACGGCCGACGCGCACGACTCCGTAGCGTCGACGAGAGTCACCCCGACCTTTGGCTCAGCAAGCGTCAGCGAGAGATCGCTTCGACAGTCGAGGCACCCGCGGAGAGAGAGCGAGGAGAGAGGGAGAGCAGGGAAAGAGAAGGGGGAGGAGAGAAGGGGAGTGACCGCTGAGCGGGTCAGTTCTCCTCTTCGCAGGCACCGTCACGGAACTTCGTGGCTCCTGCCCGCAGCAGCTCGCAGTCGTTGGAATAGGTCACTCCGTTACAACCACAGACCGGGTCAAACACCGCCGCACAGACTTCCGGGCGTGCGACACAGATTCCGGCAAGGTCGGCAACCTGACACATGTTGTCGGGGAAGTCGCAGACCTCCCCTTCAGCACACGTCAAGCCGGCGATGCCACCACACATTCGTGCCTGATCGCACTGACCATCAAAGGACTTCGACACCCCGGCAGCAATCCGCTCGCAGTCGTTGGAGTAGGTCACGCCATCACAACCGCACACCGGATCGAAGATCTCGGGGCAGATGCCGTCACCAACATCCAGACACACCCCCTCACGACCACACTGGCCCTGCGGGTGTTCGCAGAACTGACCGCTGCCGCAACTCAATCCCATCTGAGGGTTGCAGACGGCCCCCACGGATCCACACTCTCCTGCATGGCGCAAAGAGACCCCCGCCTGCTGTCGAACACAGTCGTTTGAGTAGGTCACCCCGTCGCAACCACAGACCGGATTGAAGTCCGCAGTGCAACCGTCAGGCACGACCGTGCAGACTCCCTGGCCGTCTACAGCCTGCGAACACGTTCCGGCTGGCGACTCACAGAACAACCCTGGCCGACACTGAAAGGGGGTTCCCGGAGGCACCAGCCCGCCGCACGCATCACCTTCATCCAACAGATCGTCGCTCAGCGCCTCGACGTCGAGCACGCCCCAGCGATTGCCGGGCGGGTTGCGATAGCTCGTTGACGAACCGGTCGTCGTGTCGCGAACAGTCAGCGTGAACTCGACATCAGACAGGGAGCCGATCGCAACCCACTGATTCCCGTTGATCGGAGTGCCGTCGAGTACCTTGACCATCACCTCGAGGTTGCCCTCGGAAAAGAACCAGAACGCCCCAGTCTCCTCGGTGAGTGGCACGGCCCGACCGACACCAATCGTTCCGCCATCGTGCTGGTTGCGCCATTCGAGCGTCACTTCGAAACGCCCATCGCGAAGGCAGAGCGTCTCGTCATCGGCCACGCACCCAACCTGCGCTTCGCCTACCGAGGGTATGACGAGCGCAAGACACAGCGCGCAAAACACGCCGAAGCAGGCTAGAAGAACGTGACGGCTTGCCGAAGCGATCCGCTGCTGAGGCACGCCCCCCGTGAGTCCGTTCGCGATCGCAGACCGACCTTCGCCGAGTTCGTGCATGCCAGACCTCCTCTCGAGAGTGAGTTGTCACAACCCCACCGAGAGAATATGCCACCACCACATTTTTCCGCCAAGCCCCACAGTCACAGGAATTGGCGAGTCGTCACAGCGACCGCCGATCCAGCCCCGCAAGCGCTCTACAGACGGTCAGCGACGGCCATACGCGCCGCGACTTCCGGCGCAGCCAGACCTACTGGTTGGCAGTTGCGGTGAGGATCTTGACCTCGGTCACAGGTACGTTCGCCATACCCGGCCCCCGCGCCTCGGTCTCGATCTTCGAGATGGCGTCCACCACGTCCATGCCCTCGATCACCCGGCCGAACACGGTGTAACCCCAGCCGTCCCCAGTCTTGCCGTGGTCGAGGAAGTCGCCGTTGTCGGCCGAGCTGATGAAAAACTGCGCCGTGGCGCTGTGAGGGTCGGGCGTCCTGGCCATCGCAACCGTCCCGCGCTCGTTCGACAGACCGTTGTCGGCCTCGTTCTTGACTGGCGCACCGGTGATCTTGCGTTTGAGGTCGGAGGTAAACCCACCGCCCTGGATCATGAACCCGTCGATCACACGGTGAAAGACCGTCTTGTTGTAGAAACCGTCAGCAACGTACTGGAGGAAGTTGGCGACAGTGGCTGGCGCCTTGTCCGGGTACAGCTCGATCAAGATCGTTCCATGATTGGTATCGATCGTCACCTGATTTGCGGACTCCGCAGCCACGGGAGAGGCCAGGAGAAGCGCGCTCGCGACGAGAGCTGCTCCGACGGCTCCGAACAAACTCGTTCGCGTGAAGATCTTCGATGGGGTGGTAGCGCGTCGGTTCACGGTTGCCAGCTCCTCTATGCCAAGCTCTCGTCTACTCGAGAGCCGTTCGCTGTGAGCGAGAACGTCGCGCTGGTGCAACAGCTTCCCGCGGCCAAGATGTCGGAAGTCGTTCGGCTGATCTTGCTCTGATCCTACCACGCTGAAAACAGGTCGATTGCATGGCCCACGCCAAGCCTCAAACCTCTCCGATTCGGGGCGTTGTACTCGCCGGAGGCCACTCTCGGCGCCTCGGGATGGACAAACGGGCCCTCCAGCTCCACTTTGCCGACAGCTCTCGCTCACTGCTCGGGTGGAGTATCGATCGTCTCGAAGCCGTCGTAGGGCCCCCGCTGGTGGCTATCGGAGAACGTCCCGGCGGCCTGCCGTCGGCTACCGTGGATCCTGAGGTCTCCCGACACCTCGTTTTCGACGAGATCTCCCAAGGGCCGCTTGCCGGACTGCTTGCCGCGACAGCAGCGTCGCCGAAAACCGCGCTGATGGCGCTCGCGTGTGACCTTCCCTTCGTGAGCGTCTCGCTGTTAGAAGCCTTGCTGACCAGCTGGAAGACGTCCTGCGCCGATATCGCCGCGGTCCAGCACAAACGCCACTGGGAGCCACTTGTAGCCATCTATGGGCCGCGCTCGTTCCCCAAGATGGCCGAGAGAGCACACTCAGGCCGTCGTTCACTCCACCCTCTGCTCGACGACCCGGCTCTCACCGTCGTCGCCTGCCAGCCAGGCGACCTAGACCTCGATCGCGAGCTGTTCAACCTCAATACAGCAGAGGATCTGGCCGCAGCACAGGAGCTCGCCGGCTCCACCAAGGCCTCCGGGTGCTTGGGTTCCGAGGCCGAAGACTCCATTTCGCGCCGCTAGCTGCTCGTCGTCGCAGCTTCTAGCATCTGCTCGAGCTCCAGCAGAAAGTCGAACCTGTAGATACCGGTGCTGTGGCCGTCCGACCAAAGAAAGGTGACGGCATAGTTGCCCACCGGCTCGATGCTCAGGAGGTCGACTGGACGCCTTGGCGGCTGGAACTTGAGCTGGCGGACCATGTGTCCCTGGCACGAGGCGCAGGGACAGTACCCTCTCAAATAGTCGTAGTCGAACATCCGCCGATGTCCGTCCGACCAGACGACTTCGAGCTGTTTGTCCTCGCGATGACGCCTCAGCTCGACAGGGTAGAGCTCCCCCTGCGATTTAGATGACATGTGGTTCAGGTGACATTCGAGTTAAGTGACATCTGAATTCGGTGACATCTCCGGGTGGCAGGCGATTCATATGGCGTCAGCGAGAGACCGGCGAGCGGCTCTGCCGCTGTGAGCTCCCAATTCGTTCACCCATCCCGGAGGTGGATCAACGGTGCCGCGCTCGGTCCACGGGCCGCAACGGAGTAGACGCCAGGACGCTCCTGCCACGCCGGGAATCAGCCCGGAGTGCTTGATCGCGGCTTCCGCATAGTGACTGCAGGTGGGGTCGAATCGGCACCGTACACCCAGACTCGGCAGGGCTTTCGAGACGGTCGACTGATACCCGTTGATCATGGCAACCGCCACCCTGACGCCCAACTGGTTCTCGGGTTGCCGCAGGCCGTCCACGACGAGGAGAAGAAGAGGCAACGAGCCGAAGACGACAGCTAGCCGTCGACGTCGACTCGCGGGTCTCCCGGGCAAGCCACGGGGACCTTTGCCTTCTTCCGAGGAACTAGAACCGGTCCGCGTACTGGCTGACACCTGGCAACATGAAGCGTTCGCCTCCGATCCCCTTGACGACGCAGACGATGCGCACGATGAAGAGTGCGAAGTGGAACACGAGCTGTACCGGGATGAGCAGGCACCCTAGAAGCCCGGCCGACACCAGGTTGACCGCAAAAAAGACGATCGCGATCACGATGTCGAGAACGAGCAACACGAGACCGTGTTTGGCGTGCCACTGAACCTCGGCGTCGTCCTTCTCGACCAGCAGAGGGATCAGGGCCAAGATGTAGAGGTAACCGAGAATCACCATGATGGTGTTGTCGGTGCTGCCACCAGAACTGCCCGAACCGCCAAAGTCCGAGCCACCTCCAGGCGCTGAGCCCGGCGGCGGACCCGGAGGCGCTCCGCCTGCGGGTGGCGGCGGAGCCGATGGCGGTGGCGCTCCGGGCGGCGGAGGCGCCCCTGGCGGTGGTGGCGCTCCTGGCGGCGGTGGTGCGGGTGGCTCGCTCATGGTCTCCTCCCCGGGGACAACGCTCGAACGACTGCGTTATCGGATGCGCCCAAGGCGACGCGATCCCGCCGTTCAGCTTTGTGGTTTCCTTGGATGTTCTGGTCGCGACACCGCCACTCGGGCCGAGCCTCGTCGCCGCGTCGTGTCAACAAAGTTCCTTCGCAGTGTAGCGATCGCGCTCGGCCCTCACAAGGAGCCGCAGCTGGCCATGCGGGTCGGCGCACAGGCGATGCCTGCAAGGCTCACCCGATGCGCGAAGCGAACGGGGCAGCGAGTCACGGCTCGACCTGGGAGGCTTGGAGTCGCCAGGAGGCTAGTCCTTTCTCCAAATCTTCCCGGCTTCCGACCGGCACGGCGACGACGGCTTCCACTCGCTCTCCGAACGTCACTTGCACTCGATCAGCCTCGAGTCTTGCGAGCAGGTTCTCGACGGCACCCCAAGCGGAGTAGTCGACCTCGACTCGCCAGTACTCACGCGGTACCACTCGCTCCATCCCTTTGGCATCAGCTGAGAGCTGCTCCACCGCCAGGCGAGCCGCCTCCGAGTACGCTCGCACCAGTCCACCTTTGCCCAACTTGGTCCCGCCAAAGTAGCGAACGACAGCCAAAAGGACATCGCCGAGCTCGTTCCCTTCGAGTACGTTGAGTATTGGAAGACCCGCCGTCCCCCTTGGCTCGCCATCGTCAGCCGCACGCTGCCATTGGCCGTCCTCCAGGCGGGCCGCCCAGCAAACATGGGAGCTGTCGTGGTACTTCCGGCGCAGGTCCTCGACCCGCTCCAAGGCTTCTGCCTCGGACTTCACGGGCACCACGACGCCGATGAAACGAGACCCCTTCTCCTTGAACTCCACACGTGCCTCGGAGACCGGCCTGCAGTAAGGCTGGCGAGCCACTAGTTTGCCACTCCGCGCCACGACTCAAATTCACCTTCGGTCCGGGTGAATCGGAGCAATCAGGGCCGGCCCAGATCCAGCAGCCTCGACACGTCCCCAAAAGCGAGTGGCGTCAGGGAGCCGAGGGGCTCTCCCATCTCGACGCCGATCTGCTGCCCGAACGCTCGGCTGCGTCCCTCGATGGCCGCCCAGAAGGCCGGTTGACTGACCACCGTCTCGGCGGAGTCGGCGCACGTCGCCTCCGCATCACCCGAACCGAACTGGCTCGCATAACACTCGAGTGCCGCCTTCTTGGTTTGCCACGTTGCCGATACGTCGACGACGAGCGACGGGGTGGCAAACGAAGCGAGAGCATCGTGGAGAAAGTAGTGGAGTTGCGTGAGTGGCCGATGAGCGCGCCGTGCCAGCGAGCTCCCTGTCGCCCGGCGCGAAAGCCCTGCATAGAAGCAGGCATCACGAACCAGTTGGTGGGCTCGCGTGTGATCGGGGTGACGGTCGGACGGCGGCGGCATGAGCACCAGGCGGGGACGGAATCGACGGATCTCGTCGATCAGGGCGTTCTCCTGATCCGTACCGCCAAGAAGCCCTCCATCACGACAATCGAGGAACACCGGCGGACTCGTCCCGAGAATCTCCGCCGCGCCACGCGCCTCGTCACGACGCTGTTCGGCACTACCACGGGTGCCGAGCTCTCCGCTCGTGAGATGGACGATCGCAACGCTCGCGCCACCTGCGACGAAGGCGGCGAGAGTCCCGCCACAGCCCCATTCGACATCGTCGGGGTGAGCTCCGACGGCCAGCACATCAACGGTGTCAGTCACTGTTCCTCCTGGCCAGGTCCGGGTTCGTGACGGAGCCCGGTGTGATGATTCGGAGTCGGCTTGGGTCGAGCTCGAGCTGATCGAAGAGTGCCGCGATCGCGTGCTCACCAAAGACTCCGGGAACGCACACGCTGGAGAGCGTTCGCTCCTGCAGCTTGCCCCCTGGTAGACACTGCTCTCTCAGGGACTCGATACGGCCGCGGCGGGTTTCGTCACGTCGAGCCAAGGCCGCTTGGTGCTTGCCGCGAAAAGCGCCCAGTCCCCGGCGAATCTGGTCTGCGGTCTTCCTGGCCGGCTTCTCGAGGCCCGGATCCGTTTCAGCAGCCAAGGCTCCCAGCTCCTCGAGCAAACCGTCGAAGCGCATCTCGAGACGATCGATGGCGCCGTCGTCGGCCGAGGCCGCGAGTGCCTCCTCCAGCTCGTCGAACGGCCCGAGCAGCAATCCCAGCGCCAGGCCGCTCTCTACGAGCTCGCGCAGTTGTTTCGACCGACGTCCGTCGAGCAGTAGGCATTGAGGCCTGAGAGCCACGCGCGCTGGACGAGCTCCAACGAGCTCGTAGACCGGAGCCACCTGTGGCAGATAGGACAGCTCGCCAGGACCCACGACAAACACGGAAGTGCCAAGCATCGCATCCTGAATTGCCGGCCTGGCGAGCACGCCGGGAGAGATCCGCTCGGGGCTCCTATCGATCATCTCAAGGAGGCCCGAGACCGGCCTGACGTCGTCGTCACCTCGGACCCGATACCCGTCGTCTCCAACCCAGCCAATGCGACGCCGGCATCCGTCTTCGGCAACCTCGAAGAGAGGCGACCAACCTGGTGCATGCTTCACCTGGTGCCGGAAGCCAGAAGCCTCGAGACCTCGGGCTCGTTCGTCAAGCCGCTGGTCGACCAGGGCGCGCTCGGTGACCAACTTCTCGAGAGCCGGCTGCTGGGTTCGCTTGACTGCGGGAGCCTGGGCGTCGAGCAGGAGCGGGCAACGTTCTCCCAGAAGGCGCACCAGGAGCCGCGCAAATCCGTCAGTCCAGCTGACGCTGTCCCGGTAGAGGTCTCTTGCCTGTCCTAGCCAGGAACTGAGCCACGGGCTCGCCTGGTCGCCCAGCTCCTCCAACAAGGGCACGACTCCCGGAGGGATCGATCGACCGCCGACCGGAACGAGAGGCTGAGGGTCGTCTCCGAGCCCTCCGCTCAGTAGCTCCTTGGGCATCGACAGGCACCATTGCGCCATCTCACCAAAGTCGTGGTCTTCACCCGCCATCCAGAAGACCGGCACTGCCGGCGGGACGCCATCACCTTCGTCCCTGGCTTCCGTGATCTGTCGAGCCCATTCCACCGCGGCGGCGATTTTGCTCAGGGTGTAGATCGGCCCACCGAGAAAGCCCGGCTGTTGGCCAGTGACGACGACCGGCGTCGCAGGATTTGCCAGGCGCTTGGACAGCTCGCTAGCGAGTGGGTGCCCCCATCTCTCATTGTCGGCCTCGAGCGCGGCTGCGAGCGCGGTGCGGTCGACTGACGACGCCGCGCCCTGACACACCTCGCGCGCTACCGTACGCTCGCTCCCCGGATCAACGAGCTCGATCGGCGACAGCAGCGCTCGCTCGCCGTCGAGAATTCGGCGGGCTGTCGAGCCGAGAAACGGCAGGATGGACGTGCTCAGCTCGGCTGGTGTGGCCACACGAGCATGATAGCTGGAGAGCCCGCTGTAGAGGAGGCGTTCGGGGCCGTCGACTGGTGTTCACGTTCGACGACGTTGTCACGACGATCTGAATGGCGACCGCGCGACGAGGGCCAGGCACGAGGCGGCTCGACGCAGAGACTCCCACCGTCCCTTGAAATAGAATCGAGGATTAGCTGTGCGCGCGCTCAGCGCCGCACGCCCAGCCCCGCAACCGCTCCACTTCAATGGCAACTTTTGCTGAATCCAATGACCACGCCCGCTTCCTCCGGTACCGAGAAACCCGCTAGCCAGAGTCCTGACGGCGAGCTCACTCCCACGCTCCAGCCCGTGATGGTTGGAGACATTCGCGTCGATCCTCCGCTGTTCCTCGCGCCGATGGCCGGGGTAACCGATCGAGATTTCCGCCTCATCGTGAGGCGCATCGGCGGTGTCGGTGTTGTCTCCATGGAGTTCGTCTCCTCCAAGGCCATCATGAGCGGCAATCGCAAGACGCGCGAGCTCATGGTGTTCAGCGAAGAAGAGCGCCCCCTGGCCATTCAGATCTACGGTTCCTCGCCCGAGATCATGGCCGACGCCGCCCGCGTCGTCGAAGAGCTCGGCGCGGACATCTGCGACATCAACATGGGGTGCCCCGCGAACAAGGTCCTCAAAGGGTGCGCCGGGGCCGCACTCATGGGCGACCTGGGACTCGCCGAGCGCATCATTCGCCAGGTCCGAGCGGCCATCTCGATTCCACTGACGGTCAAGTTCCGGCTGGGGTTGAACGACAAGCAGCGCAACTTCATCGAGCTCGGCAAGATCTGCCAGGACAGTGGAGTTCAGGCCGTGGCGGTCCACGGGCGCACAGCCCGCCAGATGTTCAGCGGCGAAGCCGACTGGGAACAGATCGCTCGGCTCAAGGACGCGTTGACCCTCCCCGTGATCGGGAACGGGGACATCACCAAGCCGGAGCACGCTGAGCGCTTCCTGCGCCGCTCGGGGTGTGACGGGCTCATGATTGGCCGGGGCGCCACCCGCAACCCCTGGATCTTTCGGCAGATCGACGCCCACCTCTCAGGGGGTGCCGTCGCGCAACCAACCCTCGAAGACCGCCGCGATCTGATTCTCGGTCACTTCCGCATGGTCGCCGACCGCGAGCCGTCCAAGTTTGCTCTCCACAAACTGCGCAAATTCACCGGCTGGTACACGCACGGTCTGCCCGGTGGTCGCAACCTCCGTCGACAGATCCAACAGCTTCCCGACGTGCCGAGCTTCCTCTCGGCAGTGGAACAGTTTTTCGACGAAGCTCTCGTCGAGGACGCCAACCGGGCCGCTTGAGGACGCCCGAGCCTCCAGCCCAGCCTGTGACCTCACATTCCGTCGTTTCCGCAACTGGTGCTCAGGAGCAGCATCGCGTCGAGGTCGACTGTGACGTCGACCTCGGACTCGAGGCCCTGGAAGACGCCGCCGAGATCTGGGG
>JANQPS010001042.1 GCA_028285365.1 Thermoanaerobaculia bacterium
CTCCCGAGAGAGCGGCTGCGGGGCTGGCTGCTCCGCACCATCTCCTCGCTGAGCGCCATTCTCCACCCAGCGCAGCAAGAGGTTTCGCTCTACGGCCTCGAGACTGCGGTCGTTGGCGAAGCGGCCGATCTCGGGATCGGCATGCCACGGCGGCATCCGACCGCTCGCCACCTCTCTCGCGATCGACCTCGACCAGGCTCTCGCCTGGGCAAAAGTGGTCAGCGCAAACGGAGCCGATCCGCCTTCGAGGTGGCACGCGACGCAGCGGCGCCGAACGATCGACTCCACTTCGCCGACGTAGGACAGCTCCGACGCCTCCACCCGCGCATGACCGGTCGGACGAGACGTACCTCCGGCAGGCAGACCAAAGCACGACAGAACCGCCGCGACCAGTACAGCCGCAGCGGTCCGGCCGACGGAAGCTGACCGCACGGCCGCTGGCTCAACCGTAGTGCGGCCGATCAGCTAGAGGTCCTCAGCCGCCCGCGGTCAGGCGATACAGCTTGGTGCGGGTGCGCAGATAGAGGCTGCCGTCAGCAATGGCAGGAGTCGCCATGCTCATTTCGTCCAGCGAGTTCTTGCCGACGACCTGAAAGGTGTCACCGGCCTTGATGACGAAGGTGTCGCCGTCCTCACTGAGCACGAACAGGTGACCGTTGTAGGCCCATGGCGAGGCTGAGAACGCGCCAGCGCCTCGCTCGATCCGCTGCTTGCCGTAGACCTCTTCACCAGTTTTGGCGTCATGCGCGGTGAAGAAGCCACGATCCAACAGGGTGTAGAAAACGTCGCCATAGATCAGGGGCGTAGGATTGTAGGCACCTGCCTGCGGCAGGAACCAGACGATGCTCTCGTTGCTCTTGGCACCATCGGCGAGAGTGATGTCACCCGATGCGCCCGGCTTGATCGCGTAGACCGGACGGTTCTGGTCTCCAATGTAGCCGCTGGAGACGTATAGGAGTCCGTGAGCCGAGAACGGCTGCGGGATCGCAATCGACGACATTCCTCCGAAGTTCCAGAGGAGCTCGCCGTCCATGCTGTAGGAGCGGACCTGATCGGTGCCTGCGGTGATCAGCTCTGTTCGCTGTGGGTTCTCCCAGACGAAAGGTGTTGCCCAGTTTGAGCCCTCGTCGCGGTCGGCTCGCCACAGTTCCTCGCCCGTCTCGGCGTTGAGCGCTACGAGGTAGGACTGGTCGTCATTGTCGTTGACGATGAACAGTCGGCCATCGTGGACGATCGGTGAGGTGGCCGTGCCCCAACCGAAGCGCGTGCGCGCAGCGTCGAAGCGTTCGTGCCAGACCTCGTTCCCGTCGAGGTCGAGGGCCCAGACCCCGAGGTTGCCGAAGTAGGCGTAGATTCGCTCACCGTCGGTCGTCGGAGTCTCCGAGGCGTAGGTGTTCTTCAGATGGCGGGGGAAGTCCGGCGCTCCCGTGTGGACCTCCTTCTCCCAGCACTTCTCGCCGGTGGAGACCTCGAAGCAGTAGACGACCCAGTGGTGGACGTCTGAAGACGGTTTCATACGGTTGCCGCCGAAGTAGAGCCCCTTCTTGGGCTCCTCGATCTCACCTTCACTCCACACCGAAGTCACGTAGACCCGGTCGCCCCAGACGATCGGCGACGACCAGCCGAGGCCCGGAACGTCGACGACCCAGGCGACGTTCTCCTCCTGGCTCCACGTCAGCGGTAGACGCTCGTCGTCAGGCCCGGTGGCCAGGGCGTCGCTGCCCCGAAAGCTGGGCCAGTTGCTGGCACTGATCGGTAACGCGACACACGACAGCACGACAGCGGCAATGAGCGCGAAAGTAGTAGCACGGGTGGTAGAGACAACTCGAGAGGCGACTGGCTTCATGAGGAACTCCTGGGGACGAGTCGGGCGGCTCCTGGCCTGCCGTTCGAAGACGGCAAGCGGGGCTCTGCAGTCAGACCGGACCGGCTTAGCGCCGCCAGTCTAGCGCGTTGGCCAAAGCACCCCAACCACCGCGCGGATCCGGGAGCCGAATCCCCCGCCTCGACCGCCCCCGCCGTTCCTCCGCGCGACCCGCCCTCAGCCATCTAGAGGCCAGCACTAGAGTGCCAGCGTCGACTGATCGGAAGACTGAGCACTCACGATTCCGGACCCGCTCACCGCAAGGCCTTCGAGCTCGAGCAAGGCCCGCTTGGCATCGAGCCCGCCCCCGTAGCCCGTCAAGCTACCGCTGGAACCGATCACTCGGTGACACGGAAGGACGATGGGAATCGGGTTGCTGCCATTTGCCGCCCCGACCGCTCGACTTGCACTCGGACGTCCCACACGCGCGGCGAGCTCTCCGTAGGACTCAGTGGCACCAAACGGGATCTCCGCGAGCGCCAACCAGACCTTGCGTTGGAACTCGGTCCCATCCAGTTCGAGGTCGAGATCGAACTCGTGGCGCTCGCCCGCAAAGTACTCGGCCAGCTGACGTACGCCCTCTCCGAATGCCGCGGGATCGTGCCTCCAGTCGGCACGCGGCGTGACGTGCCCCTTGCCACTCGGCAACCCGATGAAGCGCAGACGACCACCGACTCCGGCCAACACCAGCTCGCCGATCGGGCTCTCCACCACTCGGTAGACCATTTCCTCGGATCCACTCATGACTGACTCCCCTGCGATTGTTTGTGAGGATTGGAAGATCGCGGGCCCTCAGGCTCTCGATTCGCGCCCGTCGCCAACGGATCGAGCGTGCTCCACAGCAGCATCGCCGCGTACGCCCGCCAAGGCCGCCAGGA
>JANQPS010001102.1 GCA_028285365.1 Thermoanaerobaculia bacterium
CGATCTTCTTCGTCTTGGCCAGGGTCTACGGCACTCCTGTCGGTGCGCTGGCCTGGGTCCCGGCCGCGGTCCTCGTCGTGGTGCCTTTTCTGTATCTCCCGAGCGTCTACGACATTCTGCGCGCCGGACGGGCTTCGCTCATCGTGTGGCTGAACCTCTCGGCGGCGGTGGCCAGCGCAGGACTGTGCTTGGTCTTCGCGCCCCGCTTTGGTGTCCATGGCGCCCTCTCTTCGACCGCGGTCGTAGCCGGAGCCCTGACCGTCTTTCACGTCGTGCGACTGGCAAGGCTTCGCGAGTCGCGCGGTCTCGAGGAAGGCGTCAAGCGATGACCCGAGATGCAGGCCGATTCTTGACGAACTGGCGAGCACAGGCGGTGGAGGGCCTGCGCTGCCCCTGGTGCCATGCAGCCCTCGTGGTGAGCTCGCAGGGAGTCGAGTGCACGCAGGGTCATGAGGTGCCGGTGGAGCGCGGGGTCGTGCGTCTGCTTGGAGAGCGGCGTCAAGAAGTCCAGGAGTACTTCGACGGCGTGGCCAAGAATCGTTCGCTCGATGGTCTGATGATCACATCGGATGGTGTTCTGGAGGATCTACCGCACAGTCTCGCCAGACACCCGGAGTGGGCTTTGCGAGCTGCGGAGCTCGAGTGGCTGCGCAATCTCCTGGAGCGTGAGTTCTCGGCAGAGGGCACGCGGCTCTCGATACTCGAGCTGGGTGCCTGGAACGGCTGGTTGAGCCACAACCTCGCGGAAATGGGTCATCGAGTCACCGCCGTCGACGAAAGCACTCATCCGCAAGACGGACTGGAGGCCGAGAGCCGCTACGTGGCGAGCTGGCTCCCCGTTCAAGCGCTGACGACGGAGCTCCATCTCGTCGAGGGCCCGTACGATGTGGTCGTCATGAATCACTGCGTGCCGTTTGACGTGGATCCGGTGGACTTCGTGATGAGGGCGCGTGAAAAGGTCGCGAGCGGCGGTCTCATCGTGCTCCTCGGGCTCTCGTTCTACGCGCGTCCGCGAGCGAAGGCGGCTAGAGTGGAGCGAGACCGATCAGGGCGACGCGCCCAGGGTCTTGTGGAGATCAGGCACTTCAAGGGTCTGCTCGATCTGGAGGACTACGACCGGCTTGGCCAGTTGGGGATCCGCTTCGAGCGAGCACCGTCTCTCAGGCGCCGCCTGGGCAATGCGCTCGCCCTCGTCTTGCCGTGGCGGCCGCGCATCGTCAACGGTTGGCAGCGGATACGCTGAATCCGATGACAACGGCACCCGAGCGCGTCGAGAGCGAGGCGTCACCGAGAGATCCGTCACCTCCCGCGAGCACCACCGAGCCACGAACCGGGCTGTGGGCATCGGCGATCGCGTGCGCCCCGCTCTTGGTCCTTGCGCTCCTGGTATTTCCTCGCTTCGATGGGCTCTACGGTCAAGACTCGTTCGCCTATCGCACCCTCGCGTCGTCGCTCGCCAACCCGGAGACGCGTCACGAGGCGTTGGCATCGCGGACCTCTCCGGGCTATCCCATGGTCATGGCGCTGGCGCCGGGTCCGGAGTCTCGAGCCGGACAGTGGGTGAGTCTTGCGTCCGCCGTCCTCCTGGTCCTTGGTTGTACGGCGCTTCTCGCTGAGATCGAGCCCGGAGTCGAATGGTCGGGGTATCTGGCAGCCGGCCTGGTGATCGCATGTAGCGGGTTGGTATGGCAGCTAGCGGTTTCGGTCATGTCCGATCTGTGGACCATGGCCCTGGTGGTCTGGGGACTCGTCTTGTGGATCAGGAGTACACGAAGCGGGCGCACCTGGCGAGTGCAGCTGACGGCTGGTGCGCTGCTCTTGGGTCTTGCGGTCATCGCACGCCCGGCAGCTCTGGTTTTTGTTCCGATAGCTGGTCTGCTGGAGTTGGCGGCCTGGCGGGGCGAAAGCGTTTGGCGACGTTTCAGCCGGCTCGCCATCGCGGCGCTGGTGATGGTCCCGCAGTGGACCGTCTGGATGTTGGGCCCCGGCGCAGTTGCCGTGATGCAGCACAGCTTTCTCACCGACTGGAGTCTCGGCCATGTCGTGGGCTTGGGGGAAGCCGCTGACCAGCGGGGGTGGGGCGGTGTGTTGCGCTCCTCGATGTTGTTCTACGTGCTGGGTGCGGGTCATCCGGAGATCTTCGGGGTCTTTGCGGCGCTCATTCCCCTGGGTCTGATTCGAGTCCTCCGATCGCGCCGAAGCTGGTCGAGCCTCGTCGTGGTGGTGATTTGGCCGGCTCTGGTCGCGTTGTTCCTCGCCGGCTTCTCGATGCGCAATACGCGCTTTGCGCTGATGCTGGTGGTTCCGCTGGCCATTCTCGTGGCTTTGGGTGTTCAGTGGCTCCTGGCTCGCGCGACGTTCCGACGGTCCTGGCTTGCGGCGGGAGTCTTGCTCGGTGTGTGCGTCCAGATGGTCGGAGGTGTCGACCGAGTGAGTCAGTTTCTCTCGATGAAAGACCAAGATCTGGCAGCGGTGCGCCACGCGGATGAGTGGCTGAAGGCTGGCGATGCGATCGTGGCCTTCGATCTCACGGCAACGGCAGATCACTACACCGACCGCGAGGTGATCGAGCTCTACGATGTCGAAAGAACTCGGTGGGCTCGCGTACTGGCCGAGCCGGAGACCCACCACGTGCTCGTCGACCGAGAAGACGTCGCGAAGCGCTGGAATGACCAGCAGATCGCACGAGATCTCGCGAAGCTGGAGGAGACCGGTTGGGCACCCGTTCACCAAACAGGTCGCTGGACGCTGCTGAGCCATCAGTCGCACGAGGATGGTGAGAGCGAGGATGGCAAAAGACCCGGTGTGGACCATGACCGTGAGGACCATGACCGGGAGGACCGTGGCCGTGACGGCTCCTAGGCATCCTCACCCCCCGGGTGAAAACGCGAGACCCGAGCGACGCGCCGAGGGTGGCGGTCTTATCCTCGGTGCGGTCGTCGCCGGGTGGTGCATTCACGACGTGATGCTGTTGGCCTGGTCCGGCTACCCGCGCGAGCTGCCCGCCCTGCTTGTGACCATGGCTCTCTTGATCGTTGTGGCGGTTGCGCTGGGCGGGCTCTTTGGGCCGCGCCGGCAGCTGGTTCTCGGGACCTCGCTCGTGGCCTCAGCCGCCTTGCCGCTGGGTGCCCTGGTCGGAGTGCCCGGCCTCGAGCGAACTCACGGAGTCCTGGCGCTGGTCGTGTTCATAGCGGTTGCGCTGTCGTGGATCGCCGAGCACTGGGCTGAAGAGCCCGGGGCCAGGCAAGAGCAGGCCAAGGCAAACGATCTCGGACCCGTCGATCGATTGGCGCTTGGTTTGTGGCTGGGGGCCAGCGCGGGCGCGATGCTGTCGATGGCGCGCGCGTGGCGACCTCTCTTGACCCGGGGGGAGCTCGTGTGGCCTCAGGTCCTCCTCGCCGTGTCGGGAGTCGTTTGCGTGTGGTGTTTCGCACGA
>JANQPS010001111.1 GCA_028285365.1 Thermoanaerobaculia bacterium
AGCGGCTGGTCGAGGTTGTACTGAGCGCCCAAGCTGCGCACCCGCTCGTCAGTGACGTCGAGTCCGCTGGCCTCGAGCTGGTCGTGCGTCGTCGTCACGACGTCACCTGGTGGCAGTTGAATGACCACGAACACGATCACCGAGATCACCGCCAGGGTGGGGAGCATGCCGAGCAGCCGGCGCACAACGAAGCGCCTCACCGCTCAGTCCACCAGGTACCAGGTGGCCGGGTGGTATGGAAGCGTCCCGCGAATGTCCCACCCCCAGAACCCCCGGTCGCTCACGTTCCTGAGCCGCCGCGACGTCACGACCGGGTGCGGCGCCAACCCGACCGTGCCGATCGACCAGACGTTCTCGGCGTTCGACGCGAGAATCTTCTTGCCCAGCTCGACGCGGGTGCCCGAATCCGTGGTTGTGCGCAGCTCGTCAGACCACCGTTGTAGCTGCTGAATGTGAGGCGGGGGTCGTTCGCCGAGCTCACCATCGGTCATGTACCAGCGGGCCCATTCGTTCCACATGGAGGTGCTCGCCGCGATGACGCGCGGCACCCAGAAGTCGGGTCGCACGGGGAAGAGGATGTCCGACGTTCGATCGGCATGCCAGAGGGTCATCTCCATGGTGCCGCCGACCGCCCGGGCGTACTGGAGTCCACGGTCGATGAGCTTGAGTCGGACGTCGATACCCGCGGCTCTCCAGTAGCTGACGACCAGCTCCATCGAGACCTGCTTCGGTGTTTCCGTGTCGACATACTCCAGGGTGAAGGTCAGCTGACTACCGTCCGGATGCTCACGCAGACCGTCGCCGTCGACGTCCCGAAGGTCGAGCTCGTCGAGCAGTCGGTTGGCAGTGGCGACGTCGAAGTCGGTGAAGGCGGTGGCAAACCTCGGCTCGAAGTAGTCGCTCTCAGGGATGACGGTCACCTGGCGCGGCACACCGCGTCCGAAGTAGATGATCTCGTTCATCTCGTCGCGGTCGATGGCCAGCGAGAGCGCCCGCCTGAAGCGGACGTCCCAGAAGAGCGCGCGCAGCTCGGAATCCTCATGATTGAAGTTGAACTGGATCGCGACGTCACTGCCATGGATCCGTCGCCAGATGTTCACGCGGATGCCGTGAGTCTGCTCGCCGAGCTTGAGCAGGGGGATGTCCTGCGTGGGCATGGTAAAGGCAGCGAAGTCGAGCTGCCCGGTAGAAGCCTTGGCAACGGCCACCGCTGCTTCGTTGACGACCTCGGCCTCGATGGCGTCGATGTAGGGCAGCTGCTGACCACTCGGGTCGATCTTGAAGTAGTAGGGGTTGCGCTCGAAGCGCTGGAGCACCGGGGTGATCTTGACCGGTCTGAAGGCGCGCAGCGTGGGCATGTCGAGCGACTCCTCGACACGCAGCAGTCGAGTGGCATCGACAAAAGCGGGCCAGTTGATGAAGCCCATCTCGCGCATGCGCTCTGCGACCCGATCGGCGCCGCTGTACTTCGGGTGGAACGGCTCGAAGTAGTGCTTGGGGGCGAGGAAGAGGTCCGGACTCTGAGCAAGATAGTTGACGAACAGCGGACTCGGTCGTTCGAACTCGAAGACCAGCGTCCAGGGGTCGGGTGCGTGGAGTTGCAGACCGCGCAGGATCAGTGGCGTGACGGGCTGGAACTCGTCGTTGAGCTGGAGGTCGTTGGTCGCGAACAGGCAGTCCGCGGCCGTAAACGGATGCCCGTCGGACCACTTGAGTCCTCTGCGGAGCTCGACGGTGAGGGTGCGAGCGTCGGCGCTGTAACGCCACGACTTCGCCAGGTTCGGCAGCACGGTCTTGTGATCCGCCGAGATCGTCACCAGGCCCTCTCTCGCGTAGAACATGGTGGCGTCCAACGCGATGATGCGGGCGGTGCCGCCGTACCGACCGAGGGACTCGAGCGGTACGACGACAACGGGGTCGTCCGGCAGTCTGTCTTCGACCGGCGGAAGAGGCCGACCGTCTAGGAACGGGCTCTGGTCGAGCGTCGCGATCCCGAGCTGGCTCGCCGTCTTGAGAGGCTCGAACCAGGCTCGTGGCCAGCTGGTCTCGGACGCACTGGCGACTCTGCTGTGGGTGAGGCATTGGCTGACGAGCGCCAGGCAGACCAGTAGCGTCTGCCAGGTGGCTTGCCACGGGAATAGCCAGGAGAATCGAGTGCCCGGTCTTCGAGGGTACTGCCCTACTGCTCTAGTCGACACCTCGTCGGAGGTCCCAAGACTCTTCATGCATCAGGCAAAATGTCACCGTCTTCGACGACCCGCGCCCCACCGAGGGTGTGAGCGTCGAGGAAGTGGTTGACCCGTAGCGGCTTCGCCACAAAACGTACGTTTCGGTAGATACCGTGCTGGCTCGAGCTCTGAGCGAAGGCCGGTTGAGCGCTTTCCTCGAAGACGAGTCGGCCGTCGCCCAGTTCGCCGTCGTCCATGACTCGAAGCGCCGGGTCCTGGCGGCATCTCTCGAGTTCTCCATCGGACAGCTCGCGGACGAGCCTCCCGCGCCAGTGTAGGCATCGTCCGGCGTGGTAGGTCAGCGCCATCATGGGCCGCACCTGGTCCGATGAGTTCGGGACGCCTCGGTGCCACATGCGCGGATCGCGAAAGCAGATGCCGCCTGCCGGTATCTCCATGCGCCCCGGTGGCCCCCAGCGTTCCAGCAGCTCCGGGTGGTCACCCGGACGCTCTCCTGGCTGCCACTGTGTGACGGCAGTCTCTCGATGGCTCCCCGGATAGATCTCCGTGGCGCCGTTCTCGACAGTGATCTCGGTCAGAGCCAATGAGCAGGACAGCGTCGTACCCGGAGGTGGCCAGCTCTGGCCGTCCTCCCGGGCCTCTTCTTCAGTCTTCCAAGAGTAGGGTCGATCGGCGTGCAGGGGTTGATAGGTGCTGCCGGGAAGATTGACGTTGCCACTGTAGAAGCCGAGCCAGGCGCCGGGACCGAGCACTCCGGCGACGATGCACTCGATGAGCGGGTTGGCCACGAGCTCGGGTTTCACGTAGGGCGCATACCGCCTGAGGCCCAGCTGCAGATGCCCCCGGCCAGTGCGCTCTTCGTGCGGCGTACTCTTGCCGGTCGCACGAACCCGCTCGGCATCTTCGAGAATCGTGGCCATGAGCACGTCGCACGCCTCGATCGGGATGAGGCCACTGACGACGGCGTAACCCTGCGAGGCGATGTCAGCGGTGATCTCGGAGAGCTTGTCCGTACTGATCGTTCCTGCGGAGCGCTCGTCGTCGGTGACGTGGTAGCTCATGGTTGCTCCCTTCCCTGCTCCCTGCTCTCGGCTAGGGCGAGAGTGTCGACTGTTGGTGTGCCACTCACGATCGTAGCGCGAGCTGCGCAGCAGGGAAGACCGCAAGAGCTCTCGAGCGTCAGCCGGGTTCGGCGTGTTCCGAGGTCACCGTGTCGACGTCGTCTTTGGTGGGTGGCAGCCAGCCCCGGTCGTTGCGATTCCCGAAGATTGTGCTGCTGCCACGTACCGCCGCCTCGTGACTGGCGAGGAGCTCTTTGGTCTTTTCGACGTAGGCCTTGTTCTCGTGTACCGGAATGTCGGGGTCGTAGAGACCCGCCAGCTCACGGATGACCCGCTTGTCATTCTCGACGTAGCCCCTCGTCTGACGCTCGGCGTCGTAGGGGTGGACTCCCAGGGCTTCGAGCGCGGAGCGCGCTGCCCTGACCGCACCGTCGAAGTTCTCGCGGATGATGTCGCGACAGCCGGCCGCCCAGAGCTCGTAGACGTGATGACGATCAACTGCGCGAGCGACGATGTGGACGTGAGGATGGCTCTCTGACACGTGCCGGACGATCTCGTTGGCCTGTGCGCGGTCGTCGATCGCGACGATCAGCATCCTGGCCTCGTCGATTCCCGCTGCGTGCAGCAGGTCGGGCCGCGATGCATCGCCGTAGAAGACCTTGATGCCAAAGGTCCGAAGCCTCTCGAGGTGTTCGGAGTGATGATCGAGCACTACGGTCTTGTAGCCGGCGGCGAGCAGGACCCGGTTGATGATGCCGCCAAAGCGCCCGACACCCGCGATGATGATCGGTGCTTCGTCGTCGATCTCGTCAGGCTCGGCGGTCTGTGAGCCTGAGTAGCGGGGCGCGATGATCTTGTCGTAGACGATGAACAGGAGTGGCGTCAGCAACATCGACAACGCCACCACCAGCAGCAGCTGCTCCGAGAGCGCCTCGGGTATCACGCCGTTGGCCACGGTGAAGGCGAGGAGCACAAATCCGAACTCACCAGCCTGTGCCAGTCCGAGAGAGAACAGCCAGCGGTCGCCACCTTCGATGCGGAAGATCTTCGCCAGTGCCAGCAGCACGGCTGCCTTGAGCAGGATGAGGCCAATCGTCAGGCCGACGATGACGCCCAGATTCTCGAACAGGAGGCCGAAGTTGATCGCCGCGCCCACGGTGATGAAAAACAGCCCCAGCAAGAGCCCCTTGAACGGATCGATGTCGCTCTCGAGCTCGTGTCGATACTCGCTATTGGCGAGCACCACGCCTGCCAGGAACGTCCCGAGCGCCGGTGAAAGACCGACTGCGGTCATCAAGAGCGCGATGCCGACGACGATCGAGAGGGCAAGAGCCGTGAAGAGCTCCCGCAGACGGGCCATGGCAATGAACCGGAAGAGTGGACGCGTCAGCAGGCTGCCACCGACGACGACGGCTGCGATCGCCCCGATGGTGACCAGGGCGCGCTGCCATCCCGCTAGATGCTCGATGAAGCCCGGGCCCGAGCCATGGCCGTGGCCGTCGTCGGCAGCCGCGGCGCCGGCAATGGCTTCGACCAGCTCCGGAATGGCCAGCAGCGGCAGCAGCGCGAGCATCGGGATGACGGCGATGTCCTGAAACAGCAAGACGGAAAAGCTCGACTGTCCGCCGTCGCTCTTCATCAGTCCCTTTTCGTTGAGGGTCTGGAGCACGATTGCAGTCGACGAGAGGGCGAGCACCATGCCGACCGCCACGGACACGCTCCAGCTCAGGCCAAACGCGAGCGCGATGGCCATGACCAGTGCGCCGGTGATTCCGACCTGTAGTCCGCCGAGACCGAGGAGCTTGTTGCGCATCGTCCACAGCAGTCGAGGCTCGAGTTCGAGCCCGACGAGGAACAGCATCATGACCACGCCGAACTCGGCGAAGTGCTGGATGCTGACGACGTCGACGTGCAGTCCGTCCAGCAGGGGCTTGATGGCGATGCCTGCGATCAGGTAACCCAGTACCGAGCCGAGTCCGAGGCGCGAAGCAATCGGTACCGCGATCACGCCGGCAGCAAGGAAGACGAAGGCCAGCAGCAAGAAGTCACCCATGGTCGGGACCTCCTCGAGTCGAGCTTTCCCCGGCCTGGACCCCGAGGAGGGGCAGGTGCTTGCAGTCGACGACTTCCCCTTGGACGGCGGCCTCGAAGTCGTAGCGATCGTCGCGGATTGCCTCCAGCAGCTTCTGGTAGCCCTTGACGTGAGCGTCCAGACGGCCGTCATCGGGAGCGCGCAAGGCCCCGTAGAGAACGTACGGTGCAGCAAACTCCATGTGGCATAGCCGAGCTGTGCGCTCCAGCGGAGTCAGAAACGTGCGGATGGGATAGTGCTGGTAGCCCTGTTCGGTGTAAGCCTCGTGGTCACCGGCCGCGCTGACCGCGAGCATCATGCACTTGCCGGTCAGTTTGTCGCCGCCCGCACCGTACGCAAAGCCATGTTCGAGCACCAGGTCTTGCCACTCCTTGATCAGAGACGGTGTCGAGTACCAGAACATCGGGAACTGGAACAGGATGACGTCGTGGTCGAGCAGACGTTGCTGCTCGCGGTCGACATCGATGTCGAAGCGCGGATACTCGCCGTAGAGATCGACGAACGTGATGTCTTCGACCTCGCGGGCTTTCTCCACCATGGCCCGGTTGGCGTGCGAGTGCCGGTGCCCGGGGTGTGCGTAGTAGACGAGAAGATTTGCCATGGACGTGACTCGAGGGTTGGCTGTGGGTGGCCACCCTGATGCCTGCGCCGGTTGCTGTCAACCGGCTTCGTTTGCAGGCGATCCGCCCACTCAGCCCTGCGGCTCGACTCCCAGGGCCTCGAGCGGATGGTTGTAGTCGGCCCAATAGCCGAGACTGTAGAGCTGGTCGTAGCCGAGGAGGCGCAGGAGAGGTTCGTCGAGCTCTAGGGCGGTTTCGCGCGAGACGCTCAGATACTGGTTCTCCTCCTGACGCAGCCAGCTTGCGCAATAGGCGATGATGAGTCCGTCGCGCGTCGAGCTGGTCTCGTTGGCTCCACCGCCGTGGAAAGTGGAGCCGGCGAAGAGACAGACCGAGCCAGCCTTCATCTCGGCCACTTCGATCTCGTCGCGGGACGGGAGCTCGCGGCCTTTGTACTTCTTGCTTCCGGGAGCGACACGTGTTGCGCCGTTCTCGGCCGTGAAGTCCGATAGTGCCCACATGCAGTTGACCATCACCTCGTGGCCTTCCGGGAACGGGAAGAAGTCCCACGCCCACTGGTCGCGGTGAAGATCTTGGGCGGACTCACCGGGTCCTATGGAAATGAGCTGGGTGACGTGCAGCTGCACCCCGCGGTTCTTTTCCCGAATCACCTTTTCGGACGCGCCGAGGACGAGCGGATGGGTGACCATCGTGCGTGCCGTCGGTGAGCGCTCGACGATCGCGCCAGCACGTCGAGTCGCATGTCCCAGGAACTCGTCGTCGCCCTTGGCTGTTTGCTCGAGGAACGGTCGAAGCTCGGTTCGCACTCGGTTGATCGTCTCGTGGTCGATCAGGTTGTCGACGACAGCGCAGCCGTCCGCCGAGACGGCGGCGGCGACGACATCGATCTCCGCATCGGCGGGAAAGTGTTGGATCGTCATGATCGTCTCCTCTATCGGTTGCGCAACGGGTCGACGGCTGCGAGCTCGACCTTCGATCGGTTGGAGTTCGGGAATGCCTAGTGGGCGAGGGCCAATCCGTTCAGAACAGTCGTCGCTGCCGCCCGCCTCGTTCCCTTCTGGTCGAGAGAGACACCCACGACGTAGCCGCGTGGCGCCCGGGACTCGATGCCCGCCGGGGCCACGTTGGTCGGAAGCCCGAGGTTGCGGGCCGCCTCGAGCAGCGCCGGCTCGAAGTCGCCGTCGATCACCTGTTGTGTGGGCATACCGGTGGCCCCGAAAGCGGGCAGATGTGGCGAGGGGGCGTCGATGGCTGCCTTGATGTCCATCTTCCAGTCGAGGTGGTTCAGGAGCACCGACATGGTCTTTTGATGGAGTCCAGCGCCGATCGAAGCAAAAGCGCTCACCGGCTTGCCGTCCTTCAGAACGATCACCGGCGCGGTCGGGTCCGGGAGTCGGTTGCCGGGGCCGGTCTCGGCGATCAGCGCCTGCTGGAACGCCGCCGAGTCAGGGATGGAGATGCCGTCGACGAAGATGGCCGTGTCGCCCCAGGCTGCTGTGTTGATCGTGTGCACGACTGCAGCGACGTTGCCGAACCCGTCCACGGCGACAATGGCGTCCGAGTGTTTCGGGTCCACGGGTGTGGGGACCTTGGTGAGAGGCAGCCTGCCGGATTTCATTCGCTGCCACAGCTTGGCGGCGTTGGCCTTGCTCGTGCGACCCGCGAGCGTGGCGTCGACCTCACCGAACATGAACTCGCGAGACGCCTCTGGAAGGAAGACGATCGCCATCAGGTTGGTCATCTGGTTCATCCAGAAGAACGCCTCGGGCGACTCGGCGTAGTGCCCCATGGATCGCAGGTCCGCGGCCTCGGCGAGGTTGAGCACCTCGGCCACGTGGACGCCGCCCTGGGCTGGAAGGCCGTGGCCATAGACGTCGAAGCCGTTGTAGGTGGTGTGAACTGGCTCCGTGACGAGGGCCTCGTAGCTGCTGAGGTCTTCGAGGGACAGCTTGCCGCCGTCACGCTGGACGGCTGCCACCATACGCTTGGCCCAGTCCCCGCGGTAGATGTGTGAGACGCCGTTGGTTGCGACCGCACGCAGGGTCGCGGCGAGCTGCGGCTGCACCAGCAGGTCACCCTCTTCGAGAAAGAGCCCCTCGTCGTTCGTGAAGATCTGGCGGGTTTCGGGAAGCCGTGAGAGGGCGTCCTTGCGCATGTCGAACATGCCCGCGTGAATAGCGCCGACAGGCACACCCCGCTCGGCGTAGTGAATGGCGGGCTCGAAGAGACTGGACCACGGCAGACGCCCGAAACGCTCGTGGGTTTCGCCGACGCCACCGAAGAAACCCGGGACGAGAGCCGTACGTCCGCTGGGTTCGGCTTCGGCGCCGATCGTCGTCGAGCGCGGAATCGTCAAAGGCTCGGTTTCGCCACGAACGGTGTCGAACCCGCCGTTGACGTTCCAGACCTTCCCCGTTTCGGCTTCGAAGTAGACGAGATTGAAGATGCCGGCGTAGCTGACCCACGAGCCACCCGCAAGCGCGATCTGGGTGAGTGCGGTCGTGATGACGGCGTCGGCCGCGGTGCCTCCCTGACGCAGGGCTTCGAGCCCCGCCCTGACTGCCGCAGGCCCGGTCGTCCCACTGATGGCGCCGCTCTCGCCCTCGGCGAGGGCCTTGTCGGTCTCGAAGTAGGCGTTCACCTCTTCCAGAGCCTCTCGATCGGTCCAGCGCATGGGACTGAGGTCGACATCGGTCACCGATGAGGCCTTCGATGAAGTGGCTGTCTCGGCTGTCCAGCCTGCGGCTGCGGTCAGGCTCAGAAGTGCAATCAGGCAAAAAATGCACGACGTTCGCGAGAGCGACCTGCCTAGGGATGTCCTGGCTGTCATGTGCTACCTCCGATTGGGAGCGTCCGGGATCTATCCGTCATCTATCCGGGATCTGTCCGTCATTTATCCGTCATCTAGGAGTGACGTGTGAGCGTAACAACGTCGAACGAGACGGGGTCGTCGACGCGCGTACGCTACGCTGAGAGATCGAGCAAGAGGAGAAAGAGCATGCCAAGTCGTCGCCGTCACGTTCGGATCAGCTTTGTCCTGTGCCTCCTGCTAGCTGCGTCGTCTCTTGCAGGAGCCTCCGAGCATCTCTTTGGTCTCCCAGAGGGTTCTCCAGGCGAGCACGGCATGTCGAAAGATCGCCTCGACGCCATTCCAGGCCAGTACGACCGGTACCTCGAGAGCGAACAGCTCGCCGGCCTGATTACCGCCGTGGCCCGCGACGGCGAGGTCGTTCACTTCGAGGCGTTCGGTTCGATGGACGCCGAGCGCGACAAGCCGATGCGTCACGACACCATCTTTCGCATGTACTCGATGACCAAGCCGGTCACGGGTGTGGCAGTGATGATTCTCGTCGAAGAGGGCAAGGTCGCACTCACCGATCCTGTGGCCAAGTTCATACCCGAGTTCGAAGACCTCGAGGTGCTGATCGAACAGGAGGGCAAAGAGCCATTCACGATTCCGTCTCAGGTGCCCATGACCGTGTGGCACCTGATGACTCACACGAGTGGTCTGACCTACGGATTCCAGCCCACGGTCCTGGCTCGGATGTACAACGAGAACGGAGTCAATCCGTCAGGGGACAGCGGCCTGTCTCTCGAGGAGTTCGCCAAGAAGGCGGCCTCGATGCCGTTGTTGTTCGAGCCGGGCACGCGTTGGCACTACAGCGTGGCAATGGACGTTCTGGGTCGGGTCGTCGAGGTGGCGTCTGGCCAGCGGTTCGGCGACTTCCTCGAAGAGCGGATTTTCGGTCCGTTGGACATGAAAGATTCCGGCTTCCGCGTGTCTGACGAGCAGCTGCCTCGTTTTGCCGCCAACTACGGACCCGCGAGTCAGCCCAAGGAGCTGATCGACGATCCCCAGACCAGTCCCTATCGGCAGGAGCCCAGCCTCGACTCGGGAGGCGGTGGCATGGTCGGGACCGCTGCCGACTACCTGCGCTTCGCCCAGATGCTCCTCAACGGCGGCGAGCTCGAAGGGGTTCGGATCCTGAGCGAGAAGAGCGTCGACGAAATGACCACCAACCAGCTCCCCAAGGGGATGGGAACGGCACCCATCGTGCTGCTTCCCGGGGTCAAGTTCACCGGCATGGGGTTCGGCTACTGTGGATCGGCGACCATGGAGGGTTACGAGCAGACCCTGTTTGGTGGGCCTGGCGTCTACTCCTGGGGCGGTGCGGCCAGCACCGACTTCTGGATCGACCGTCACGAGGGCATTGTCGGCATGGTGCTCACGCAGCTCATGCCGACTGCCACGTATCCCACTCGTCAGATCTTCCAGGCTGCCGTCTACGAGGCGCTGGAAGAGCGCCGTGGCAACGGCGGCTCGGACTGACGGAGACCGGTCGGGGAGACGGTGCGCGATCAGCGGTTCGCCTCTCGTAGACGCCCCGCGAGCAGGGTCCTGATGCGAGAGGCTGGCGCACAGCTCTCAAACCGGGGCGTCGACCGACGATTCGATGGCAATCGGAGAGCTTCTGTGCGATCGTCGAGCACATGGTGAGACGACCTGATTGCCGCGTGCCGGGACGACTACGCTGGGCCGGTGACTGAGCCTCGTTCCTCGAGTTCCGAAGTGTCGCCGGACAGTCGCCAACTGTGGCTTCGGGTCGAAGAGGCGCTCGAGCGACCGCCTGAGGATCGGCGAGCTTTCCTCGAGGAGCACCTCGACGGTGATGCACTGGACAAGGCACTTGCAGTCATCGAAAGCGCTGGTCCTGCCGAGGATTGGTTCGATCGACTAGAGCACGAGCTCGATGCGGCTCGCGGAGTCGCTGTGCGGCGACTGGAAGCCGATCGCGCGAAGCCGCCAGACCGGATCGGCCCGTACCGGATCGCCGAGCGCTGCGGTATTGGCGGCATGGGGGAGGTGTACCGTGCCGAGCGCTGCGACGGAGCGTTTGATCAGACGGTTGCCATCAAGGTTCTCCGAAGCAGTCTCTCCGACGAGCTGTCGTTGGAGCGTTTTCGCGCCGAGCGACAGATCCTGGCGCGCCTGGAACATCCGCACATAGCCCGGCTCATCGACGGAGGCGTCATCGACGATGGGCGTCCGTACCTGGTCATGGAGTGGATCGAAGGCGAACTGCTCGACCGCTACGCCGATCGCATGCAGCTTTCGGCAAGGCAACGGGTCACCCTCTTCCTCGACGTGTGTGAGGCGGTCGAGCACGCGCATCGCAGTCTCGTCATCCATCGAGATCTCAAACCCTCCAACATCCTCGTTGACCAGGATGGGCGTATCAAGCTTCTCGACTTCGGTATCGCCAAGATGCTCGGCGCTCCAGAAGGCCCGGAAGCTACGCTGAGTCGTCGGAGTGTCGTCGCGCCGATACCCACTCACACGGTGGACGGTGTGGTGCCGATGACCCCGCGGTACGCAGCGCCGGAACAGCTTCGGGGTGATCCGGTCTCGACGAGCACGGACGTCTACGGACTGGGTGTCGTTCTCTACGAGTTGCTGACGGGCTGCTCGCCTTTCGTGGGACCAGATGGCGAGTCTCACGACGCCCACGACGTACTGTTGCCGAGCGCCAGAAGCGAACTGACACGGGACGGTTCGTGTGTCCGGCCCCGAGAACTTCGTGGCGACCTGGATGCGGTCGTCATGGCAGCCCTAGCTGCTGAGCCAGCCGAGCGTCTCGAGTCACCCGCGGCGCTTCGCGACGATCTCAGGCGAGTCCTGAGCCTCAGGCCGGTCCTCGCCCGTCGCCAGACACTTTTCCGACGACTGGATCGGTGGGCTCGACGCAATCCCGTTGGACTCGGTGTCGGGGCCGTTGCGACAGTGCTTCTTGTGGTCGTCGGACTGCAGCTGCTCACTCAGTACCGAGCCACGGTGAGGGAGAGAGACAAGGCGCAAGCTGTTTCCTCGATGATGGTCGAGCTCTTCAGGAGTGCAGATCCGCTTCGCAATCAGTCAGGGCCGCCGACTGCGGAGGAGATTCTCGCGCGCGGCCGTGACCAGGTGGGTCGTCTGGACGACCAGCCTCAGCTGCAGGCCTCGCTGGCGGACCAGCTCGGCGAAGTCCATCGCAACGTGGGGCTGCACGACGAGGCTGTCGACCTTCACGACACGGCGCTCTCCATTCGCAAGGCGCTCGGAGACTCGAGCCGAGAGGACGTGGCCCACAGCTTGGCGCTCCAGGCTGACGCCCTTCGGCTCGCCGGGCGGTTGGAAGAAGCAGAAAGCGGTGCCCGTGAATCGCTCGATGTAGCTCTGGAGGTTTACGGGTCGAATCATCTCGAAACGGCCAAGACTCGCTCCTTGCTCGGACGCATTCTCTTGTCGCAGCGTCGCCTGGAGCCAGCGTTCGACCAGCTCGAGAGTGCCTTGTCGACCCAGGAAGAGCTCAATTCCGAGCCGGACATCCACCTGGCTACGACCCTGAATGACCTGGCGGTCGCACACCTGCTCCGCAACGAGCACGACGCGGCGGAACCCCTGCTCAGACGAGCGATCGCCATTCGCTCCGCTCTACTGGGTGCAGACGATCCGTCGATCACTGGACTCGAGAACAACCTCGCCGCAATTCTCAGCGCTCGCGCTCGCTTTTCGGAAGCCGAGGTGATCTACCGCCGCCTCGTACCGGTGTTCGACGAACGTGTGGGACCCGGCCACCTGCATTCGATCAACGCCCGCCGCAATCTGGGGCTGGCGCTGTTGCAGCTGGGACGCGAGGAGGAGGCGCTCGAGCATCTCGGTCGTGCTCTCGACCTCGCTGAGGCCGAGCTCGCTCAGGATCACCCTCTCCAGGTCGTCCTCGTCAACTACGTCGGCTACGCCCATCTCGAGGCTGGACACCTCGATGAGGCTGAGCTCACCCTGGCGCGCGGACTCGCCAGCGCTCGACGCGCCTTCTCGAGTGCGGATCCGAGACTCGCGAGCGTCGAGAACAACCTCGGTCTGCTGGATGAGCGCCGAGGTGATTTCGTGACCGCCCGCAGGCGCTTTCAGCAGGCTCTGGAGACCAGTCGGAAACAGCTCTCCGAACAGCATCCACAGGTCCTCGCCATCCAGTGCAATCTGGCGCGCACGGAGCTCGAGACCGGCAGTGCGGAGACTGCAGCGAACCTGTTTCGCTCCACGCTGGAGAGCCAACGGGTCGTGCTCGCCTCGCAGCACCCGGATCTGGCCTACACGCTCATCGGTCTTGCCGAGAGTGAGATCGCGCTCGGCAGGCAGGAAGCCGCGCGGTCCCTGCTGAGCGAGGCCGCTGAGATTCGTCGCTCGATCCTGCCTCCTGGTCACCGACTCCTGCGTTCGGTCGAAGAACGTCTGGCGGAGGTCTAGTGACGCGACTGCCGGCAGA
This sequence comes from Thermoanaerobaculia bacterium, assembly GCA_028285365.1. GTDB lineage: Bacteria > Acidobacteriota > Thermoanaerobaculia > Multivoradales > Multivoraceae > JANQPS01. Next base: position 13,231 of record JANQPS010001111.1, read on the forward strand.
TACGCCCATCACTCAGTATCTCGAGCGCGCGCGAAACGGTGATCGTCGCGCCTTCGACGAGCTTCTTCCCCTCGTCTACGACGAGCTTCGCGGACTGGCTCGCTCGCATCGTCAACGAAACCGCGCCAACGTCGGGACCGAGAGCCTGGTTCACGAGGCCTATCTGCGTCTCGTCCGTGTCGAACTGGACAGTCGCGACCGTGCTCAGTTTTTTGCGCTCGCGTCGAAGGCGATGCGCAGCTTGCTGATCGATCACGCCCGCCGCAGCCAACGCAAGAAGCGAGGCGGCGACCGGCGCGAAGTCGAGATCGAGATGGACGAGCTCCAGGACCTGGGGACACTCTCCGAACAGCGTGCCGAAGACCTGATCGCGCTCGACCAGGCGCTCCTGGGGCTGGAAGCCAACGACCCGCAGCTCCGCGACATCGTCGAGTGTCGGTTTTTTGGTGGACTTTCGGTGGACGAGACGGCCGAGGCTCTCAGTCTGTCCGCGGCGACCGTGAAGCGCCGGTGGGCAGCCGCCAAGCTGCGCCTGTTCGACGAGCTCTCCGGTCTGACCTGAGCTGGAACAGCGCGCTCTTCTGAGCTCGGCAGCGTCGAGTCCAGTATTTCTGGCAGGTCGCTGATCCCTGTTGGCGCGTCTTGGCGTCTTACCACGTGACCACCCGTCTTCGGCCTGGCGATCCGTCGCCTGGAGCCGTCGGACTCGTCGTCACCGACGTCATCAACTGCTCTTGTCAGAGGTGCCCTTCTCCATGTTCACTTGCCCGGATCCGCTTTCTATTCGCCGAGTCGCTCCCAGTTGCCATCGCCTTCTTCTGGTCGTCGGACTGCTCTCGTGGACCTTTCTGTCCACCGGTTTTGCGGCCACGTTGTTGGCTCAGACCAGCTTCGTCGAGATTCAGAAGGTCACTCCCTCTGCCGCGTCGACCAATACCAGGCTCGGCAGCTTTCGCTCCGTGGATATCAGTGGCGACTGGGCGGTCGCCGGTGGCGCCAAGGTTTTTGTGTTCCATCGGGACCAGGGTGGCACCGACAACTGGGGCGTGGTCAAGGAGCTCACGCCAAGCACAGGCGGATCCGCTGCGGGATTCGGCAGCTCCGCGGCGATCTCGGGAAGCACGATCGCGGTTGGAGCACCTCAGGAGTCGGTGGGTCTGCCGACCCAGCTGGACGGCGGCGCGGTCTACATCTTCAAGAAGGATCAGGGAGGCGCGAACAACTGGGGCGAGATCCAGAGAATCACCACGGGCAACGGTGAAGGTCTGAGCGGAAATCGATTTGGGAGCGACGTGGCCCTCTTTGGCTCGCGTTTGCTGGTGGGTATACCCCAGAGCACGACGGGTGCGACAGGGGCAGGGATCGCGCAGGTTTGGGAAGAAGTCTCGAACGCCTGGGCTCATCAGTACACCCTGGTGCCTTCAGACGGCGTCGACAACGACAGCTTCGGGTTCTCGGTCGACTTCTACAACGACATCGCCGTCGTGGCGTCTCTCGGCTGGCCGGACAAGAAGGCCTATCTCTACACACTGCCAATCGTCGGGGCTCCGACCGAGACCTTGATCACGCCTCAAGGTGGCGCCAACGCTCCAGGAACGTTCGGAACCGGTTTGGCGGTGCAGGGAACGACGCTGGCGATTTCCAATCAGGGTGCCGTCGAGATCTTCGACCGCAACGAAGGCGGAACCAACAACTGGGGAGCCGTGGACGTCGTCCTTGGAACCAACGTCTCGTTCGGCAACGCGCTCGACGCCTACGGCTCGACGTTGCTCGTTGGCACGCTCAACGACTCGGGCGCTCGCGGTAAGGCTTCGCTCTACGAGGCCAGCGGCTCCGACTGGACCTTCCGACAGGACATCGTAGCGTCTGACGGCGTCAACGGAGACTTCTTTTCGGCCGACCTGGCTCTCGATCTCGATACGGCCATCGTCGGTGCCCCCGAGGACGACAACTCCGAGGGCAACAGTGCCGGTGCGGTGTACGTCTTTCAGGACCTTCCGGCCGCCGATCTCGCGATCAGCGTGGACGACGGCATGACGTCCATAGCGCGTGGCGCCGCTACGACCTACACGGTACAGGCGACCAACCTGAGCAGCACCGATGTCGTGGGCGCCCTGGTCGATGTCGACATCCTGCTGGGGGTCATCGAGGTGGCCGAGTCGTCCTGGACCTGCGCTCCGGATGTTGGAAGCACGGTCGCCACGAGTTGTCCAGCGAGTGGCACGGTCGGACAGCTGGGCTCGGGAGTGCTCGTCGATCTCGGGGCCGGAGAGTCCCTCACCTTCCTGTTCGAAGTCCAAACTGACGACGATCAGCCTCCGGCGACGCTCCAGTGTCGCGGGACTGTGGCTCCCCCGGCAGGTTTACTGGACCCCGTGCCGGGTAACGACAGCGAGACCGACGTCAATTCGTTCTTCAATGCTGCCGACGTCGCCGTATCGGTGACCTCTCCAGCTCGGGTCGACAACAGCGAGACCTTCACGATGTCAGCTGACGTGTCGAGCGAAGGACCGAGTCGTGGCACGGTCGTGCTCGACGTCTCGCTCCCGCCCCAACTGGACTACGTGGGCCCTGGCGCGACGCGCGGCGACGATGGACCGCCATGTGTACCACTCTCGGGATCCGGCAGTGGCACGTCGGTTCGCTGCACGGGATCCTTGAGGGCTGGCGAGTCGGTCCAGTTCGACTTGGAGGTTCAGGCCGATCCGTCGTTCGCCGGAGTCGTGCAGTCGACTTTCAGCGTGAGCTACCCGAGCGGAATGGACCCGGACCCGAGCGACAACAAAGAGCAGGTTGAGACGATCGTGGGGCAGGTGTCCGAGGTGTTTGCCGATGGTTTCGAAAGTGGCGACCTCGAGCAGTGGGACGAAAGCGATGTCTGAGGCCTGGACCGTACCCTGATCGGATTGCGGGCTGCTACTGGTCGACTGCGCCTGGGGTCCTCAGCCCGCCCAGACGTCGAGGACGTAGCGACCCGAATCGACCAGAGACTCCATCCAGGCTTCGGCCTCTTCGTGAGAGACGTCACGTTCTTCGCCGTAGAGACGGACCAGAGCGCGCTTGACGTCAGGCTCCATGGCGGCGCCGTCTCCGCACACGTAGATCACCGCGTCCCTTTCGAGCAGGTCCCAGACGGCCTCGCGCTCGCGTCTTAGGAGATCCTGGACGTAGACGCGGTCGTTGTCGAGACGTGAGAAGGCCGTATGGAGTCGTATCAGTCCTTGCTTCTCGGCCTCCTCGAGCTGGTCGCGGTAGAGGTAGTCCTGGTCGGGATGACGGCAGCCGAAGAAGAGCAGTGCATCTCCCACCTCGTTTCCGTCCTGTAGGAGCGCCTGACGCTCTTGTACGAAGCCCCGAAAGGGAGCGAGGCCGGTCCCGGGTCCGATCATGAGGATCGGCCGCTTGGGGTCTTCAGGCAGACGGAAAGGAGAGGAGGGTTCTTTGATCACCGCATGGACCAGATCGCCGATCCGTGCCTCAGCGAGGTATTTCGAGCAGACCCCTTCGTAGATTCCGTGACCCGAACGTGCCGGTCCCTCGACGACGCCGACCGTGATGGAGCAGCGATCGGGCGTTGCCTTCGGTGAGCTCGAGATCGAGTAGTAGCGGGGCGAGAGCCAGGGAATCATCTCGAGATAGGCAGCAAACGGCAGCTCGCAGGCTGGAAACTCCTCGAGCAGGTCGAGGGCCGACTTGTGCTTGAGGAAGACCTCGGAGCGATAGCGGTCCGCTTCGCCCGCGCCAGCGACTTTGGCAAGCTCCTCGAGTTCGCTCCGGGTGTTCGGGCACTGCGTGTGGGCTGCCATGAGAGCGATGTCTTTGCGCCGCGCCACGGTCTGCAGCTCTCCGTAGAGGTCAGCGATGCGTCGCACAGAGACGGCGGCGTCGCTGGGGAAAGGACTCTTGCGACCCCCGGTCGCGATGATTCGGATGTGGGAGCTGTCGTCGAAGCCGAAGTGGTTCATCGCGCGGGCTACGACAGACGGACGATTCACCGGGACCACACAGAGATGGTCGCCCGGCTGATACGAGATGCCTTCGGGCAGCCCCACTTCGATGTGTCGAGTAGAGCGGCCAGACGTGGCGCTCTGGAGCTCCTCGTTTGCTAGCACCGTCATGGGCACGGCCTCGGTGCGGTTGGCCACCGGGTTTGCGACCAGACCCCTGACCACCTCGACGCGAAATAGCGGCTGCGCCTCTTCGGGTGCGACCGGCTCGAGGTCCAGGTTCAGTGCCGAGGACAGAGCGGGCCACAGCCCTTCGAACCAGGGCTGAAACTGTGCGGTGACGTCTTCCCTCGCGTCCGCCTCGCAGCGGTCGAGGATTCGACTTGCGCCAAGTGCAGCCAGCCGGTCATCGATGTAGCGAGGCACCTCCTGGAACGTCGAGGCCCAATCTCGGTTGCCGCAACCCAGAACCGTGTACGAAACCCCTTCGGCGCTCCCGTCTTCACCGTTCTCGAGCGCCTCGACGAAGCTCGCGGCGTTGTCGGGCGGCTGGCCGTTGTAGGACGCGCTGGCAATGATCACTGCGCCTTGCGTCGGAAGACGCCCAGCGTAGTCGTCGAGCGGAGCCAACGTCGTCTCGAAGCCGTGGAGAGTGCCTGACTGCGCGATCTCGCGAGCCAGAGTCTCGGTGCTGCCCAGGTTGGAGCCATAGAGCACGAACAGTGGAGTTCCGTGTTGGGGCTGCTGTGCGGCAGCCGGAAGCGAGTGATCGTCTTCTTCCGCGACGTCTTCTTGCATGACATCCGGTGCCGCCACCAATTGACTGCGAACCACTTCGGACCTGCGCCTGACCCGCAGCCGAAATCCTTCGGGTTTGATCGAGCCGGTCTCTTTGATCTTGAGCTCGTAGTTGGTGTGGTCCAGGAGGTCGAAGCGCTGGATGATCATCCCGAGCACGAGGATCGCTTCCTGAAGAGCAAACTGGCGTCCGATGCACGCCCGCTGCCCGTTTCCGAACGGCTTGTACGCCGCCGGCGGTCTCGACGCCTCGGCTTCACGGGTGAAACGGTCGGGGTCGAAACTCTCGGGGTCGTCTCCCCACACCGCCGGGTCGCGATGGAGCATCAGGCTGAGGACGGTGATGAGGGAGCCCTTCTCGATCGGGTAGCGCCCGGCGAGCATCTCGTCCTGGTAGGGGTAGAGGCTGAAGACGGGCGCCGTCGGCCACAGCCTGAGAGCCTCCATGAGGATCGCTCGAACCACGTCGAGCTGACCGATCTGCTGCGCGGTCGGCGGCACGGACACGTCGTGTCCGAGGACACGGTCGACCTCTTCTCGCGCGCGAGCGAGGGTGTCAGGCTTCTTGCTCAGGTAGTAGAGCGCAAACGAGAGCAGCCCCGACGTGGTTTCATGACCGGCAATCAAGAACGTGATGATCTGGTACCGGATGTTCTCGTCCGAAAGAGTGTCGCCCGATCTGCGGTCGACCCCGCTGAGCATGCGCCCGAGGAGGTCGTCGCCAGCTCCGGCCGGGTCGCGACGACGCTTGCGGATGATGTCGTCGACGAGGTCGCTCATGAGTGAGACGTCGTCGTCGAGTTGTTTGATCCGACCCCGCATCGCCAGCTTCTCGAACGGCACACCGCGTCGCTGGCTGCACGTTTCGAGTGTTCGGGTCAGTGCGTCGATGAACGGATGGAACTCCTCGCGGTAGAAAGAATTGAAGCGGTAGCCAAAACCGCACAGGCCGATCGTGTCGAGCGCGAGCCCGGTCATGTCGTGAACGACGTCCACCTCGTCTTCGTCGTTGAGTCGCTCCCACTTGAGCACCAGCTGATCGGCGATGTCGATCATCATCGGCAGGTACGCGGTCATCGATTGCTGACTGAAAGCCGGCATCAGGATGTTGTGGGCGCGGTCCCAGTTGGGAGCGTCGGTGTCGGCCGTGAACAGACCATCGCCGGCCAGCACCCGCAGCCGTCGCAGCACGCCGCGCACGGCCTTGTCGAAGCGCGATTCGTCACACAGCTCTTCGACCAGATCGGTGCCGGAGACGACGTAGCTCGTGGTGCGCCCGAAATCCATGCGAAAGATCGGACCGTGCTCGCGAGCCAGCTCCATCAGACTCTGGAGCGGTGCCTCTGCATCGACGCTCAAGGCATTACCCAGAATGGGTACGCCACGAGGGTGAGGAATCGGATTCGTTGCACTCTTGGTCATGGGTTCAACCTTCCGGTGAAAGGACAAGAGTACGACAGCGAGATGAAGTCTCCCTGCCCCGGACCTGCCAGTTGCGGCAGGTCGCGGACGGCTGAGTTGGGTGAGCGTTTCGCCGTCGACCGCTCGCGTCGCTGGTCCTACGCTCGAGGCAGAGCCATTCGCCATCCCGCAGCGAGACGTCGAGACAGGTCGGCGATGACCTCATCGTGGGAGCCGCCGGGCACCAGGTTGCGCCGCTCGTAGGGATCCTCCAGGAGATCGTAGAGCTCTCTCACGGTGTCTCCTTCGGTTTCGGGTAGCGGGGTCCACTCGGTGTAGCGATAGCGCTCCTCGCGGAGCGTGCGCCCGTGAAAGCCCTCACGCCTCGATTCGGAGAAAACAGCCGACTTCCACGCGAGGTCTGGGTTCTCGAGCAGTGGGCCAAAGCTCAGGCCCTCGAGCTCGTGTCTCGGAGCAGGCAGTGTCGCGAGCTCGACGAGCGTGGGATAGAGATCGACGAGCTCGACCAGGCCCCTAACGACTCGCCCTGCGCTTCGTCCATCGGGCAGCCGGACAATCAGCGGCACCCGCGTCGATTCTTCGAACTGGACACTCTTGCGCCAGAGGCCACCGTGCTCGTTGAGCTGGAAACCATGGTCACTGGTGAAGACGACGATCGTCGAGCTCGTGAGCTCGAGCAGCTCCAGTGCGTCGAGCAGCTGGCCGACGTAGGAGTCGGTCATGGTGACCATGGCGTGATAGGCGGCCACCGCCTGCTTCTTCTGAATCTCTGTCAGCTCCAGGTCGTCTGTCCTCACCTGGGAAGCAGGTGCCGGGATGTTCTCGAGGCCGTCTGCCGGTGAAGTCGGCAGCTCGATCTGTTCTGTCGGATGCTGCTCGAAGAAGGCTGCGGGGCCTACCCAGGGCTGGTGTGGTTTGTGAAATCCGGCCGCGATGAAAAACGGCTTGTCGCGGTTCTCGGCCAGTAGCTGGACGATGCGCGTGGCCGTCGTTCCGTCCGGAGTCATGCGCGGCGACTCGGTCGTCGCTCGCCAGGAAAGCGGGAGTCCGCCGCGCCGCCCCACGGCGGCCAGGATCTCGTTCCTCGAGAGGCCTCGATCGGCGCCTGCCATCTTCCAGGTGTCGTCTCGAACTCGTGAGAGATCGATTGGCGGCAGATATCCGGGGAAGTGGAAGCGGGCCGCTGGCTCACGCGACAAGGCAAATTTCGAGACATCCCATGAGACGGCGTGCTCGTGGGTGTTGTGGGCGATCTTTCCGACCCGAGCCGTGAAGTAGCCGTGGTCATGAAAGTGCTCCGGCAACATCCGCAAGGCGTCGCCGATCTGGGCCCTCGGTCCCGCGGAGTTGTCGTGGATACCTGTCGAGGCCGGCCGCAGCCCGCTCAGGAAGGACGTCCTCGACGGGTGGCACAGTGGATTCTGGACGTAGGCTCGCTCGAAGCGAATCCCTTCCGCCGCGAGTCGATCGAGGTTCGGGGTCTTGGCTGAGGCGTATTGCGGCCTCCTGGCTGACTCGAGGTACGAGCCCAGAGCCACGTTGAGGTCGTCCACCACGATCAGGAGGACGTTTGGATGGTCGCCTGGACCGACGACCCGGTTGGGTGCGGCGGCAGGGAGGAGATAGCCGTCGGTGCGATCGACCGATTGTGCTGCGACCGAAAGCGGCAGGGCCACAGCGATCAGCAATAGAAGCGTGATGGACGAAGACGGCGAATCGACTGTGCTCAGAGACTTCATTCAAATAGCCGCTGGACGCGCGATCTCGATAGATAGACGAGGACGAAGAGTGCATAGACAGCATACCCAGCTGAGATCCATCTCGAGACTGATTGCTCGTCACTTGCGGCGACTGCGACTGAAACCATGAGTGGAAGCGCCAGGGCGGCAAGGATGAGCGCAGTCCACCGGGCCCAGCGCCGAGTCCGCAGCAGGCCTACGCCTACGAGCAGGGCAACAGGTGCGAAGACAAGATGAACCACGGCGACCTGAACGACAGGAATCTCGGCGCTCGCAAACAGTGGGAGACCGACCTCACCCGTCGCGAACATGTAGGCGAGATGACTGAGTCGAAGGATCAACTCGAGAAAGAAGCCAGCGGCTATCAATGCGAGGCCGGCTGGAGTCCTTGGCGGAATCGGAGCCTCTGATGGCGCGCTCATGGGAGTCGTCGCGGGACTCACGGCTCAGAGGAGTCCGACTCGTTGGCGCTCGTGCCGAGTAGGCGGCGTGCGGCGGCCCTCGCTCGCTTCTGCGAGCGGGGAGCCGAGTCAGGATCGACTGCCAGCTCCAGCAGAGAGCCGTTCAGGAGGGCGAAGAGATCGCGAGCGCAAGCGACGGGGGACGCGGCCGTCGACGCTAGCCCTCTGCGTCGTGCCCGTCGAACGAGGGTCGTGAGCGCCGCGACCCAAACGTTCATGGTCTGACGTGTCCACTCGCCGAGTTCGGGGTCTCGAGCCGCCATCGCCCAGAGCTGGAGGTCTAGCTGAAGCGACTCCTGGCCCTCTGCCGACGACACCAGCTCGAACGAGATTCGAAACAGCTCGTCGATGGCCACGATGGGATCCGAGCGTGACAACAGGGGCTCGAGCAGCTCGGCCGTCCGTGCGCGATTGAGCTCGGCGATGGCGTTGAAGGCGCTGCGCTTGTCGTCGAAGTAGAGATAGAAGGTGCCGACGGCGAGCGCGGCTTCGTCCGCGATTTGCCTGACGGTCGTCGCCCCGAAGCCGTTTCTGGCGAAACAGCGCATCGAGGCTCTGAGGAGGTCGAGCCTGCGCACCTCGACTTGTTCCGCCGACAGCTTTGGCAAGTGCAACCTCCTTCGATAATGAACGTACCGTCATTATAATGACGATCTGTTCATTTTTCAAGGAGACTCACGTGTTTCAAGCTGCTCGAATTCCCCTCCTTCTTGTCGTGATCGCTTCGTCGTGGCCACTGGCGGGCGAAACACAAACTCCGGTCGTCGATGTGGAGCGTCTAGTCACGGAGTTTTTTGACGCCTACAACGCGTTCGATGGCAGTCACCTCGCGTACTACGCCGAAGGCATCGTGCTCGAGGATGAGACTGCTGGTCAAAAGATCGAGACCAGGGTTGCCCTCGAGGAGCTCTACGAGCAATCCCGTCAGAGCTACGAAGAGGTCGAGTTCGTGATCGTTGATCGGTTGATCGACGAGCTGGGCCGGCGCGTGGCGGTCCGAGGGCGGCTCGTCGGGCGAGCGCTCGGGCGCGACTACGACGTACCGTTCTCGACCTTTCTCGAGATCGAGGAGGGGAAGATCGTCCACCAGGTCGACTTCGTCGACTACGAGACGTTGCGTCGTCAGGTTCAGCCTGAAGCAGATGAACAGAGGCCCTAGGCAAGGCTGAGGGGCCACCGGACGTCGGGTGACGTGCCCTGAAGTATGGCTGAGGTGGCGAGCAGTGGCCGAGCTTTCGACGACTCTCACTCGCCGATCAGCTGGACCCATAGCGCCACGACATCACCGTCTTGGATCCCTACAGCGACGCCGAGACCTTGTTGGCGTGCTCGCCGCAGGAGGATGTTGCGTCGGTGCCCCGACGACGACATCCAGCGAGCAACCGCGTCTTCTGGTGTCGTGACGACTTTTGCGATGTTCTCGGCAATGCCTCGAGGGGTGAATCCCGCCTCGGTCGCGCGCTCTCGGGGTCCTTTGCCTTCGGGAGTGCGATGGTCGTAGAAGTCTCGCTGAAGCATGTCCTCGGCGTGAGCCTGAGCTGCCATGTCGGCTCGCTCGTTTCGAACCAGCGCCTCGAGCCCACGGGCGTGACGAATGCGATTCACCTCATCGAGAACCGCTTGGCGCACTGTCTCGCGATCGCGCAGAGGCTCCGCGACTCGTAGCTGGTAGCGGATCTGGCGCTCGGCCACCATGATGAGGCAGACCACTTGGGTCTCGGGATCGCTGCGCAGGCCCTGGTCGGTGCGCTCTGGACCATGAAGCCAGCGAGAGCACGCAACAGCAACGTGCTCCAGCTCGTCTCGGAGGAGCGCCGGCTCGAGTCGAGTTCTGGAGACGGTGGACAAGCGGAGATGGCCCGCGACGATGGCCTGGCGCCAGTAGTGAGGCTCGTATCCCAAGCGCCAGAGTCGCCGCTCGAGGTCGTTGAGCTCGTCGCTCGAGGTGGCGAGGTCGGCGCGACTCGCAAGCTCGCTGGCGTGCTCCTGAGCGAGACGAGTGAGCGCCGCATGAGCCGTGAGCGAATCCACCCCAAGCGTGGTGCGTGCCCGGTCCAGGAGCAGCAGAAGTTCCTGCTCGAGCTGCTCGATCGCGAGCTCGGCGCTCGAGGGCATCACGAGCAGCAGAGTGAGGCCGAGGGCCAATCCGAATGGTCGCTTGCAGCTTCCCGGTACGAGCACTCGACGAAGCTCCCCGTAGTTTGCGAAGCCAGCGAAGGGTCGAGCACCAGCTTCACCGCCCAACTCCTAACGACACCGACCGAATGGCGCTTGCGTCAAGTCCGGAGTCTGCGTAAGGGCCTTAGGCGACGACGGTCGTGCGGTGGCAGATCCTACCGACTCGGTCGGGGTACTTCCTCCATGCCGGTCATACACTGCGCTGCGGGCCGAAGATCCTGACCGGCATTACGTCAGCATGACAGGGCAGAGATCGTGCCGGCCTTCTCGCTCCACCGTGGTCCGAGGGGCCATACCGGGCTCTGAGAGAATCCCGCCAGGCCGACCTTGATCCACCGCGCTGGAAGGGTTCCCGTCAAGTCCGGAGTCTGCCGAAGGGCCTTAAGCGACGACGGTCGTGCGGTGGCAGATCCTACCGACTCGGTCGAGGTACTTCCTCCATGCCGGTCATACGCTGCGCTGCGGGCCGAAGATCCTGACCGGCATTACGTCAGCATGACAGAGCAGAGATCGCGCCAGCCTTCTCGCTCGACCGAGGTCCGAGGGGACATACCGGGCTCTGAGAGAATCCGAAGGGTTGCCGCAATATCTTGATAACACCCCGCTGGAAGTCTTCCCGTAGTTCGGCGTAGCCGAAACTACCAAGGAACCCGAAGGGTTCCCTAGAACTTGCCGCTGTTGTTCCAGGTCTCGGGTGGGCCGATCGTCTCCATGACGTCCCAATGCTCCACGATCTTGGCGTCTTCGAGGCGGAAGATGTCGAAGACGGCAAGCTCGTCGGTCCCTTTGCGCACGTGGCTGTACGTGACGACGAAGTTGCCTTGCCCGAGGAGCTTGTGGAGCTCGAGATACTCCAGGCTCTGTCCAGCGTCCTCGAGCTGAGTCAGGATCCTGGCGAGGCCCTCGATACCGTCTTCGACGTTTGGGCTGTGCTGCAGGTAGCGGTCGCTCGAGACGTAGTGGGTCAACTTGTCGGGCGCGGCGCCCTGGAGGACGTCTCGAACGAAGGCGCCGACGATCTCCTTGTTGGTCTCGGTCTGGTCTAGGTCGCGGATCTCGGTCGCGCCGTCGATCATGGTTCGCCCTGAGGCAGTCGCCTCTACGTACTCTTGGATCACGTCCCAGTGCTCGATCATCCGGTCGTTGTCGTCGGTGTCGAAGAGGTCGGCGGTGACCCAGCGCGCTCCGCCGTTGTTGAGATCCTGGTAAACGTGCAGAAACACGGAGTTGCCCTCTTCCAGAGCGCGAATGACCTGGATGTCGCGCACCGGATTGCGCTCCAGAAACGCTTCGAAGAACTCGAGAAAACCTTCCTTGCCATCGGGTACGCCGGTGCTGTGCTGCGTGTAGCGGTCACCCGTGTACTTGGCGATCGCAGCCTTCGCATTTCCGTCGCGAATTCCTTCGAGATAGAGGCCGGTGGCGTTGGCGATCTTCCGTGATGTACCCATGTCGAAGTTCCTCGTTCGTGGGTCGGGGTCTGAGAATCACTAGCAGAGACTGGTGGCAACCGAGCGGCTGTCTCTGATCAGCCCTTGCTCTCGAGAACGGCTGCGACGTTGTTCTCGGGTGACATCTTCGCGAGCCAGCCAAAGCTGCCCTGCTCTTTCATTTCCCGGGCGCCCTCGACCAGAACTCCGTAGGCCACCTGCGCCAGCGCGCCGCCGATGCTGATCCGCCTGGCACCGGCGTCTGCCAGCTCGTCGAGCGTGGCTCCCGGGACCATCACACCGATGACGCTGAGCGGCTTCGACACTTCGCCCACGACGGTCCGGACGTCGTCGAGTGTCCTGAGTGCCGGCGCAAACAGGACGTCGGCGCCAGCCGCTTCGTAGGCCTGAAGTCGACGGATGGTCTCGTCGAGGTCTTTGTAGCCTCGAAGCAGATTCTCGCTTCGTGCGATGAGCGCAAAAGGGAACGTGAGAGACTGCGCGGCTTCCACTGCCGCAGCGATCCTCTCGACGGCGAGGTCGAAGTCGTAGATCCCCTCGCCGTCGAAATCCTCGATGGAGCCGCCCACCACGCCTGAGTCCGCGATGGCGGTAATGGTCTTTGCGACCACTTCCGGCTCGTCTCCGTAGCCGTTCTCGAGATCGGCCGTGATCGGGATCTCGGTCGCATCTGCCAATGCTCGACAGTGGGCGACCTTCTCGGCCAGCGTGACGTCGCCGTCGACCTTGCCGATCGAGAAGGCAAAGCCTCCGCTCGTCGTGGCGAGCGCCTTGAAGCCAAAGGCCTCGAAGACGCGCGCCGACCCCACGTCCCACGGTCCCGGGATCAAGAAGGTCTCGGACCCTTCGTGTAGGGCCTTCATGGCCATCGCCTTGTCTCTCTGGGTCGTCATGAGTGTTCCTCTCATTGGAGTGAGCCATCTGTTGTGGACACCGGTCGGTGCGTCTGCCGTCGAGCCCGTTGCTACGAAGCTGCCGGTGTGTTGTTCCGTGTAGGCAGTCGGTCACGATCTGGTTTGTGTCAGGGTAGCCGAAACGACACGAGACGAGCCCGAGGATCATGGAACCACACGAACTGCAAAAGAACCGCAGGTTGAAGGACAAGGTCGTGGTCGTGGTGGGCGCGGGCCAGACTCCGGGGGAGACCCTGGGCAACGGGCGCGCGACCTCCATTCTCTTCGCGCGCCACGGCGCCCGCCTCCTGCTCGTCGATAGGGACGTCGACTCCGCCCAAGAGACTGAGCAGATGATCCGTGACGAGGGCGGCGAAGCTCACGTCATGGCGGCAGACATCCTGGACGAAGGCGCATGCCGAGAGATCCCTGCACGGTGCCTCGAGCACTACGGCCGCCTGGACGTGCTGCACTACAACGTCGGGGTTGGTGGTGGCGACTCTGGGACGACATCGCTCGAGGCTTCCGACTGGGACCG